>JAUQWT010000284.1 GCA_030835005.1 Ignavibacteria bacterium
TTAGATTAAAATTAGAATGATAAAATGTTCAACATTCCAGATACAAATAATCTGCCCCGGATGCAACAATAATCACGCTGTTTCGGGAATAGTTGATCTTGATACCTGCCAGAATTGCGGCAAGAACATAAATGTACGAAGCGTACTGCAGGATAGAATGTTCGGATTTATGGATAGAGTTCAATACATAAGTGGGTTCCTTTCAGGCAGTATTGAGCAGATTGGCGGAGCGGGGGCATACCGGCTGCAGTATTCATCAATGCCGTGTACCTGCGAAGAATGCAATAGTGTTATTGAATCCGGCCTGCTTACAAAAGCGATCGAAGAAGCCAAACCAATAAGCTGTCCCTCCTGCAATCACAAAATGCCTGTACGCAAAGCAGATAATGAAATAAAGCAGTTCCATCCTAAGGCTATCGGTATTATTAATGACTCTCACGGAGCCGATTATGCGAAAAAAGATGTTGATAAGGACTCAATGCTTGTATTTAAATGTATGACCTGCGGCGGGGCACTGGAGCTCGCAAGCGATACCAAAAGAACAATAAAATGCAATTACTGCGATAATGAGAATTATCTTCCGGATAATATCTGGACAAAGCTCCATCCGAATAAGGAAGTTCAGCCGCTGTTTATATTGCTCGATCTTACAGAAGAGGACATTAAAGGCTCAATTGATTACTTCCTTCGCGTAACAGCGCTATCAATTTACAGCAAGCATTTTGAAAACTTCATCAGAGAATACTTCGAACATCCGTTTGTTAATGAATCATTATTAACATGGGTAAAACACCTTTTGAGCGCAAAGAATAACGAACAAGTTAGCTTTAATATGGATATAACCAAAATACAGAAATACCTGTATGATAATCTTAAGCTGGGTGTTAGCTCTCATGCTTATGAGCTTAAATGTATTGCTGCAGAGTATGGCAGCAGTATTCCCGCTGAACTTCAGATGCTGCTTGCTGAAGACAAAAGCGAAAATGTACGTATGGCTCTCGCCGGAAATGCGAATCTGAAAAAAGATGTTATTAAGAAATTACAGGCAGACAGAAGCGAAGCGGTTTCGAAGCTTGCGGCAAAACAAAAAACCGGCCTGTTTGGTAAATTATTCGGATGATCATGAAAAAATCCTATTTTGCCGCACTATTATTGGTAACTTTTATCATTGGCTGCAAAGAAGCTCATCAAAAGGAAGACTATATACCGCTAGTAAAAGCACTTCACCGGATAGAATGTGAAGAATTAAGTAAATGGGGGATAGAATTCAACGTTAGTGATACCAATATTTACACTTTCCGTGGAATTGCATTCGATAAGATAATGACAAAAAAGCCCGATGCCAGGCGAATTGCTTATTACGAAGACCTGAACCAGAAACTTGCCGCAATGGAATATTTCATGGATGAAGAAGAAAAAATGAATTACAGGGAAGACTTTAAGGAAGAATATCTGAAGCCATGCTCTAAGTAGTATATTTTTGTGTATATTTTAAGCTTCATAAATGATATTTTTGTTTTTCTGATAAAATGAAATCCCAAATACAGACAAGATCTAACAAAATAGCATTGATACTGCTCATAATAGCAGCGGTTTTCTGGCTTGGCGGTATCAATATCCGCACTCTTATAGGCAATGAGCTGCTTGATTATGACCAGTTCGATTTCAGGACATCTATTCCGCCTGACCGCGAGAACACCCTGTTCCAAATGCTCACAAATTCATCACTGGTTGTTGTAATCAGCTACTTTTTTGTGCTGCTATCGGCAATTTGGTTTATTTCAACCACTAAGCTGAAGATGAAAGAAAATGGCTGGCTTTTAATGAGCGCAATAATGTTCTTCATGTTCGTGCCCGTAGAAGTTTATACAAATTACCTGGATATTAAGTTCATGCTTCTTTATGTCTCCGGACCCCCGAACCATGACGGCCTCCTGAAAATTTTCGGTGAGAGGCTGGGTGCATTAAGCGGAGTACCGATAATTGCAGTATTATGTTATTATACTATCATACCAATTGCTGTTTTGAAGCCACTTAGCAGACCTAAACAGAATAATGAAGAAGAAAAAGCAGGTTGACCCCGAACTTAAGCAGATGCTTGCCGAGCTGGAAGATGTTGCATCAAGGCTTGGTTATAAGGTCAGATATGAAAAGGGTAATTTTGAAGGCGGCTATTGTTTGCTGAGGGATTCAAAACTTCTTGTAGTGAATTCCCGAAATGAGATCGAAAGAAGAATAATTATTGTAGCAAAAAGCCTTAAGCTTATCGGAATTGACGACTTATTTGTCAAACCCGGCGTTCGCGAAATAATTGAAAGGGAAAGCTCAAGAAAACTCACCGGAGATGAAGTAACCGAGGAACAGGAAACCGAATGAAAATAGTGATCCTGGGCAGCGGAACCTCGCAGGGTATTCCTATTGTCGGATGCAGCTGTCCGGGATGCACATCTCCTGATTCCAAAGATAAGAGACTTCGTGTTTCGGTTTACATTGAAACTGACCGGAAGATAAACGGCAAGCCCTTAAGGCTTCTTATTGATACATCACCTGACTTCAGGCAGCAAATGCTGCTGAATAATGTTACTGATATTGATGCAGTCTTGTACACCCATTATCATATTGATCATATTATGGGAATGGATGACCTGAGGCAGATAAACCAGCTTCACAGGAAAGTTGTTGAGATCTACGCAAATGCCGAAACTGCAGAGAGAATTAAACAGACATTCAGTTATGTGTTTGATAATGATACTTACAGGGGCGGGGGAATACCGGACGTTGAACTCAAAATAGTCACTGAAGAAAAGTTTAAAATATCCGGACTGGAAATAATACCGCTGATATACCGCCACGGTCCGACAACCGTTTACGGGTACCGAATAGGTGATTTTGCCTATATGACAGACTGCAATTTCATCCCGGAATCGGAATATGAAAAGCTTAAAGGACTTAAAGTACTTGTGCTGGATGCGCTTAGGTACAGGCCCCACCCAACACATTTTTCAATTGATGAAGCTGCAGGCGAGGCAATTAAGATCGGTGCAGAGAAAACATATTTTACCCATATAACCCATGATGTAGTTCACGAAGAAGCCAATGCAAAGCTTCCGCCAGGTGTTGAACTGGCATATGACGGGTTGACGCTTGAGATTTGAGTGACAATTTAGTTTTCATGGCCGGAATAATGAAAAACTCGGGGTAGGACAGGCATTCCTGCCTGTCGATTTGTTAACATTTCAATGTATTTTGTCAGAGAAGTCACTAAGTGCTTTTTCAAATGTCCGACCATGGAATTGTAATTTGAGAACAAGAGTGTGAAAAAATAAACAATTGGATTCCCGCTTGTGCGGGAATTAAGATTAATGAAAATAGAGAACTTAGAAGAGATTTGGGCTCAGATAAGGCTCGTGCTGAAATCCCACCCGTGGCACGGAGTGCCTATCGGACCCAACATGCCCGCAGTTGTGAACACTTATATTGAGATAGTTCCAACCGATACCGTAAAATACGAGATTGAAAAGAACAGCGGTTACCTGAAGGTAGACAGACCGCAGAAATATTCGAATGTTTCCCCGACTCCGTACGGATTCATTCCGCAGACATTTTGCGGTGATAAAGTGGCAGAATACTGCATGCAGAAAACCGGCAGAACAGGTATTAAGGGAGACGGCGACCCGGTTGATATATGTGTTCTCACTGAAAAGGAAATTACACACAGTGATATTCTCTTGAAAGCAGTTCCTATCGGAGGGCTCAGGATGATTGACGGGAACGAAGCCGACGATAAGCTTATAGCCGTAATGGAAGGTGACGGCATATTCGGCGGGTGGAAGGATATCGGCGATGCGCCCGCAGCGCTGGCAGAAAGGCTTAAACACTATTTCTTGACCTACAAAGATGTACCGGGCTCAGATCACAGGAATTGTGAAATAACGCATGTTTACAACAGGGAAGAAGCGCATGAAGTAATACGAAGAAGCTATGAAGATTACCTTGGTCTGTATTCCGATCTGGACAAATTACTTAAAATGCAGCACGATAGAAGTAAGGAATAGTACTACCTGTTCATTCTGGATTTAATTGCGAATTGCGTAAAGTACATATCCAGCTGATTCAAGTCTTTTTCGAGATTTTTGAAACTCTCAGGCTCGAGCATCATTGTGCAAAAAAGCTCCCTGCTCCTGCAAATTTCTTTATAACGTCCTTTCCATCTATTATCTTCTAAAGTGAGATCAAACAATTCAAGGGCCCGTTCAAATGCACTCTTAAACCTTTCATCTTTTTTTAAAAGCCAGTTAATGCTCCTGTGAACCTCACTTCCAATATTTCCCATTTGTTCAGCCAGGGTCATTTGAAGCCACTTTCCTGCAGCAAGCTCTTTATGATGAGTTACCATATACTAATCAACTATATTTTTCAGTATAAGTAAGATCCTTTCACGTATTTCGGGCCTGTCAATTCCGCGGGATCTGTTATTCTGTTTTGGTCTGATATTTATCATTGAGTCAAATTCTACTCTTTTATCCTCCGGCAAAGCGGGGTAGATATTTATTCCCCATAAATCCTCCTGCCTGGAACCGTCATCAAGAAGCATAGATTCTTCATCGGAGTGAAGTTCACCACCTATCGAAATAATCCCCCGTTCAATATCTACAACAGCTTTTACAAAATCACCGAAGGACTCCTCAGCAAGCGTTGTGATCTCATCTAATGATAATTTGTTTGTGATCTTCATTTTCAACTAATTAAAAAAAAAGACAAGAAATCGCCGGCAATACTACAAAGATAATTAAATATGAACTAAAATTATTGCTTAATAAAGGGAAACAAAAAATCATAAAAAAAAGACCGCAAAGACACCAATCACCACAACATAGGAAAAGAATGCTGCTTTTTTTAAATGTGTCTTTGCGGCTGGATCAAAACAAAATCTTAGTACCGCTTATATAATTTCTACCACTCTCCGAATGAGAATGAGTTTTGGCCTGTAATCTTATGGCCTGCTATTTTATCTGTTACTGATACCGTGAAACCAACTGAGTACGGAGCGTCTTTGCCGTCTGTGAAGTTATCAAATGCTGATCTTGATCCGAATGCATTCATTGTAACATCATACGTGCCGCTGCCTACTGTCTTTACCGTTACCGGTCCGTTGAACTTCACATCAAGCTGCCCCGGGAAATCATCTGATATGGTTACCCTGAAACATACACTGCTCTGTAATTGTGTAACCCTGGTCTCTTCTCCCATGGACGCTACTCTCTGCATGCCGATCTTTGGCTTCTCGTTCGGCTTCAGAGTTATCGTCTTCGTTGAGTTACCTACCTTGATCGTCACCGTTGACTGCCCGCCTGTTTCGAATGATTTCGAGCTCTTAGGGGGAATTGATGTTATTCCCTCTACTTCAAGAGGAGTATCATACGGATTATTCAGCGTGTTCATAGTGAACTGTGTAAGCTGAATGTTTCCTATCCTGATCTCCTGCATCTCGCCCGGGTCCTTCTTCTCTTCTTTCTCTATTTTCGGCTGCTCTATCTGCGGATTGACCATCATTGGTGATGAAGATACCGTCACGTTCTGAGGATTTACGACCAGTTGCTTGATCTTGTCATCCATACGCTCAAGGTCTTCCTTCTTGATGATAACATACAGATTGGTATCAACAATCACGGACTTCTTGATTATCTCGTACAGCTTCTGCAGTGAGTCAGGCGATAAGAATACCTTGGGCTTACCGTCATCTTCAACTACCTGTGTCAAATCGAGGTTAGCGCCCTTTATCGCTATTACGCACACTACAAATATGTAGAGTGATTGATAAATTATAAATTTTACGTCGCCTTTTCTTTTCATTGGTATGGAGTTTCCTTTTAAACTGTTGTACAAAGATAATATAAGTGCATATCCCCTGAAATAGGGCATATTACCTGTTTTTTCTAGGTAGAACTACTTAGGGCTAAAGCTTTGTTTTATGCTGAATTGCAAAGAGTAATAGCGCGTGGGGACCTTTCAGGCCAAGCTTTGAGCAGATATTGTTCCTGTGGTTTTCAATAGTGCGGATACTGCGGAAAAGCTCGTCTGCTATCTGGGAGCTGGTCTTGTTTTGGGCTATAAGCTTTAGGATTTGCAGCTCGCTTGGAGTAAGCTTATCCAGTTCATTTTCATGCCTGCCCGATTCTTTATTCTTCTGCACAAGGTATCCAGAAATTGAGGGACTTATATAATAGCCGCCTGCTGCGACTTGTTTTATGCAATCAATAAGATCATTTGCAATACTTTCCTTAAGTATGTAAGCCTTGATATCAAGTTCAAGCGCTTCATCAAAATATTCTTTATCCTTATGTATTGTTAAAATCACCATGCGTGTTTTAGTATTGCTTCCCTTGAGCTTACGGGCAACATCAAGTCCGCTTAATAACGGCATATCGATATCAAGTATCGCAACGTCAGGTTTAAGTTTTTCGATAAGCTCTATTGCTTCCTGCCCGTTCGATGCTTCTGCAATAACCTCAATTGATTCATCTTCTCCTGCAATGCTTAATATGCCTTTGCGGAATATATGATGGTCATCGGCTATTAATATTTTTATCTTTGCGCTCATCTTATTGGGACAGTTATTTTGAATTTTGTTCCTTTACCATGCTGTGAGCTGAATTCATATACAGCTTTTATCATATTCAGCCTTTCTTCTATATTTATCAGCCCGAACCCGAGATTCTTATAAGAGGTTATCTCAAACCCGACTCCGTCATCTTCAATTTCCGTTACTATGAACATTACAGAGCGTTTTACATCAAGCCTCACGTTCTTAGCACCTGAGTGCTTGAGGATATTATTCAGCAGCTCCTGCACTACCCTAAAATACTGCACTTCCGTTTCGCGTGAGAGCACATTATCTATATGCTCAACCGTAGTATCGAACCTTATCCCCGATGCTGCCGAAAGCCGCTCGCTCATTGCTGTAAGAGAGATAGTCAGCCCTAGCCTTTCTATCTGCTTGGGGTAGAGCCTTTGGGAAATTCTTCTTACTTCATCAACCGTTTCTATGACAAGCTCCGATGCCTGCTCAAGCTTATCAGGACTCGCATCCTGAGAACGCATGTATTGCTGAAGGAAGATGTTTATCGCGCTCAGGTTTTGCCCGATGCTGTCGTGAAGTTCACCCGCAATTATTTTCCACTGGTTCTCTTGCTCTTCGATTATCTTTTTCTTGAACTGCTCAAGCTCTTTCTTCCGTTTTGCTGCAGACCGTACATAATAGTAATAAGCTATGCCCAACGCTATTGCAAATACAGCCAGCATGCGCCACATGAACCAGCTTGTCTGCCATATGGGTATGGGGGACTCCTGCACCTGGTAATATGCATCAAGCAATAAAACGGCAAGCAGTATGGAAATTACCCAAACATAACCGGACTTTTTACCCATGTATCAGCAAGTAAGTTAACATACAACAAAAATAAGGGATTAAATGAACAAAGTAACCGTAAAATTTGATTGTTACCAACAATCCGTATTGCTATTTTTACAGATTACCAATTTTAATACCAAAGATGAAAGCAATTATACTGAATGAGAACGGCGGGCCGGATAAGCTGGTTTATGCAGAGGATTTTCCCGAACCACTAATCAAACCAAACGAAGTACTTGTTAATGTAAAAGCCACAACTGTTAACCGTGCTGACCTCGTTGTTAGAACAGGCTATCCCGGACTTCAGCTTAAGTTTCCCCACATACTCGGCGGCGATATTGCAGGCGTTGTTTCCAATACAGGAAGTGATGTAAAAAACTTCCGGGTTGGCGATAGAGTCGTATCATGGTCAATCGTCTCCGAAGCCGATGATGACTGGGCGCGGCGCGGAAAAGCAGGGCAATCACCCGCATGGCAATATTTCGGAATGCACCGTGCAGGCTCGTATGCGGAGTTTACTCCCGTTCCCGAATCTTCTCTTATTAATCTGCCCGATAACGTTTCATTTGAAGAAGCCGCTTGTTTACCTGTTGCGGGACTCACCGCTTACCATGCAATTAAAACTATTGGCGATCTGCAAAAAGGTGATAAGTTCTTCATATGGGGCGGTACGAGCGGACTTGGTATAATTGCAATACAGCTTGCCAAATCCATCGGTGCCGAAGTGTTTGCTACAGCGGGTTATCCTTATAAGATTGAGCACCTGAAGAAAATGGGAGTTGACCATATTTTCAATCACCGTGACGGTTCAGCAATTGATGATGAAGTACTTAATCTCACTAATGGCAGCGGAATAGATGTCATTTTAGATTATGTCGGTCCCGAAGCGTTCCCTAAAAATTTCAAGATGGTTAAAAAAGGCGGGAAGATCCTCTTCTGCGGAATACTGACCGGAAGGGAAGCAATGGTATCACTTCATCAGACATACTTAAGGCATATCAGTCTGCTTGGACTTTATCTCGGCGAAAAGCGCGAGCTTGAAGAACTTGTGAAACTTGTATCCCAAGGAAAAGTTAAACCTCATATTGGGGCAGAGCTTGAATTGAAAGATGCTGCAAAAGCTCATGAAATGATAGCGAAGGGCGAAGTCATAGGTAAAGTTGTTTTGAAAGTTTGAGGAATTAGTTGAGGCAGTTCAAATGCTCAGCCCGGTAACATCCCAGACTTCAGCTTTTGTCTTTGAAGCAGTTTCGCGCGCTTTTTCCGCGCCTTTTTTGAGGATATCCTTCACATGGTCGAGATTCAGGGCTAGTTTTTCGCGTTCTGCCCTGTAAGCCCCGAAACGATCAAGAATCTTCTCAAGCAGAAGCTTTTTAGCATCGCCGTAACCATAGCTGCCTGCAAGGTACTTTTCCGATAGCGCCTTTTTCTCACCGGCATCAGCGAAGTATGAATACAATTTGAAGACCGTATCTTTTGCCGGATCCTTGGGTGCTTCAACGGGAGTTGAATCGGTTACAATTCCCATTACCTGCTTCTTCAGTTCTTTTTCCGCTGCAAATATCTCGATTACATTGCCGTAACTCTTGCTCATCTTCTGCCCGTCTGTTCCGATAACAACTGCAACTTCATCTTCTATGTAAGGCCTTGGCAGCTTGAATACATCACCGTAAATGCGGTTGAACTTTCCTGCCAGGTCGCGGGCAATTTCTACATGCTGCTTCTGGTCTTTGCCAACGGGGACAAGGTCAGGCTTATAAATGAGGATATCAACAGCCATTAAAACAGGGTAAGTGAAGAGTCCTGCATTGATTTCCTTCTGCCCTTTGGCAACGGCATCCTTATATGCATGTGCAAGCTCAAGCATGCTCATCGGAGTAATGCAGTTGAGTATCCATGTTAGCTCAGCGTGTTCAGGCACATCACTTTGGCGGAAGAAGACCGCTTTGTTTGGGTCAAGTCCGAGCGCAAGGTAATCAAGTGCAATTCCGATTATAAGTTCCTGAAGTTCTTTTTTGTTTTTGACGGTTGTTAGTGAGTGAAGGTCTGCAATGAAAATGAAGTTCTCGCAATCACTTTGCATCGAAACATGATTCTTCATTGCGCCGAGGTAATTGCCGATATGCGCCTTGCCGGTTGGCTTGACGCCTGAGAGTATTCTTTTTTTAGCTGTGCTTTGGGATGAAGTGCTGCCCATACTCATTCGAACTTCTTCTGGGCAAGTACAATTGCGCCGACTATTGCCGCAAGCAGTACAAATGAAACAAGTTCAAAGGGGAATGAATAAGTTGTATAGAGCTCTCTGCCGACAGATTCAATTGTACCCAGCGTTTCAGCATTGGGTCCCATTTGTTTGAACTTGCCGTAAAAGCCGAAGTATGCTGTTATTGAAAGCGAGCTGAAAAATAGCAATGCAAGTATTATTGCAGAAAGTTTCTTGTATGAAAGAGTTTCAGTAAGCCGCTTTTCGCTGCTGAGATTGAGTAGCATGATGACAAAAAGAAAGAGCACCATAATTGCACCGGCGTATACAAGTACCTGTATAATTGCAATAAACTGCGAGCGCAGCATAAGGTATATTCCGGAAATTGCAAAGAAGTTGACAATTAGGAAGATCGCGCTGGTTATCGGGCTGCGCCTTGATACCATCATTATTGCTGATCCAAGTGCAAGGATCGCAAACAGGAGGATCATTATATTTTCAGTATTCCACTGCATAGTTTTGTAAGTTATTCAGTTATTCGTGCTGCGAATACAAGCTTAATTGTGCCCAGAGCCGGAATCGAACCGGCACTGAGATATTATCCCAACAGGATTTTAAGTCCTGCGCGTCTACCAGTTCCGCCATCTGGGCAATATTTCAAAAAACGCCAGCTTTTGGGCTGTTTTCGCTGTTATTTCGCGGATTTAGAACACATAAATAGTGAAATTTTACGATTTATTCTAACCTAAAATCCGGTAGGATTTGCCGAAAATGAACTTCATTACGCCCTGCATGGATGTTTTCTCCGTCATTTTCATTATTCTCTGAGGAGTGTAGTTGCGGTAAACCCAGTTCGAAATAATCTTCAGGGTATCTATCTCATCAAGCTTGAATTTATGATACGCCTTCGAGAAAACAAAATCCTTGAACAGCGCACCGTTGAAGTAGAGATAATTTATATCTTCGGCAAGATTATTCATAAAATCACCGTCCTCTAGCAAAGAATTGTCATAGCAGATCGTCTTTGCTATTTTTCCGTTCACTACAAGGAATACCTCCCACGCTTCTTTTGAACTATCCGTGCTGCATTTTATTAGGTAATTCTGCAATTCAACTATTGAGTTAGTCAACTCGATGTTCAGCAGTACTTTCTTCAGGTCAGAAATGTTATCCCTTATATAGGATGCGTGTTCAAAGTTCATACTCTCTGATTCCAGCATCATCTCGCGCTCAAGCAGCCTAAGCGCGCCGCCCTCAGTATCGGTCGTAAGGAATTTATCAACGCTCTTAATTTCCTTCTGATACTCTGCTGCTGTAACTGTCAAGTTACATGGAGCTGAACATTGTCCGAACTCATAATACATGCACGCGCTTTTGTTCTTTGCAGGATGCAGAACCTTGTCATCGCATTTGCGGAGCTTATACAGCTTGTTAATTCTTTCAATAAGTGTGTTAACAGTGTATGAGCTTGAAAACGGTCCGTAATACCTTGCGCCGTCGGGGATTATCTCGTACACCTTATATACTCTTGGATATGCGCGCTGCACATCTATTTTTATGAAGGGGAATTTGCGGTATGATTTGATAGCTGAATTAAATCGCGGCTTGTGTGTTTTTATCATCCGGCTTTCGACAAGAAGTGCAGAGAGCTCCGAGCCAGCCGTTTCCCACTCAACTTTATGCACATAGCGAACAAGCTTGCGTATTTTGGTGGAGTGTGATATGTTGTGGTAAAAATATGAACTCAGCCTGTCTTTAAGGTTCTTGGCTTTGCCTATGTATATTATCTCGCCCTTTTTATTGAGCATGTAATACACTCCGGGCTTTTGCGGCACTGATTGCAGGTCAACTTTCAGTTTCTTGAACCGCGCAGAAATTTTTGAATCATCATAGATTTTTTGGTACTGGAACGCGAGCAGCTCATCAAGTGTTTCAAACTCGTGCTCGGTTATGAGCTGTTCAAGGAAATGCGTGAGTATCACCGCCGTTGCCTTGGCATCATCAAGCGCGCGGTGTTTGCGGCGGGAGTGAATCCCGAAATGCCGGCGCAGCGAATCCAGTGATTTTGAAGGGAGCTGCCTGCTGAGTCTCCGTGCAAGCCTTGCCGTGCAAACCGATGGCACTCCCAGCTTATTATACCCCGCCCGTTGGAGTGATGCATTCAAAAACCCGTAATCAAACTTCACA
>JAUQWT010000285.1 GCA_030835005.1 Ignavibacteria bacterium
TGAGAACTATTCTGAGATTGACGAAAAGACAGGTATAAAGATCGTTTCACTATATGGGGGCAAGAACAAACCTTCAGCGGATGATCTTAGTGATATTGATATCATTATTTACGATATCCAGGATGTGAGTGCAAGATTCTACACATACACCTCTACACTGTACTATCTGATACAGGCGGCAGGAGAGAACAATAAAAGAATCATAGTTTGTGACAGGCCAATGATCCTGAACCCGGACTATGTTGACGGGTTTTTGCTTGAAGACAGATTTGAGTCGTTTGTAGGTTCAATACCGGCTCCAATTTGTTACGGCATGACTTCCGGTGAACTGGCGAACTATCTTACCGGTATGTTAAATATGCCGGCAGGTGTAACAGAAGTATCCAAGATGCTGAATTACAGCAGAAGCACTGATTACAATTCACTGAGCCTTTTGTGGGTGAAACCTTCTCCAAGCATGTTTTTTCCGTCAACAGCAGTATGTTACCCCGCAACTTGTTTGCTTGAAGGAACAAATGTATCCGAAGGCAGGGGAACATCAAATCCTTTTGAATATTTCGGTGCGCCATGGGTGAATTCCCAAGCCCTGGCAGAAGAACTGAACAGGTACGGATTACAGGGGGTTACATTTGAGGCCGTTACGTTCATTCCAACAGAAAAGATCTCGGCCTATCCTCCTAAATTTTTCAATAAAGAATGTAACGGGATTTTCATAAATGTAAAAGACAGGAAGAAATTCGAACCGGTAAAAGCAGGAATTGCAGTGCTTGTATCAATGTACAAATTGTTTCCTGATTTCAAGTTTAATAAAGATAATTTTATTGATAAACTGGCAGGCACCGACAGATTAAGAAAAATGGTTCTTGGTGAAAGCTCTGTTGCGGAGATTGAAGCTGTGATGATTGAAGGATTGAACAGTTACAAAGACACCAGATTAAAATATTTGTTATATAAATAGAAGTACTATATTATAAAGTGTCTTAGCAGAATATTCACAAAATACCTGAGCTATGCTAAAAGAAGAGCTAAAATCGATATTTAAGATCCATAAAAGCGATAACGAGATCTATCATGACCTTGCGCAATTCCACGTGAGGGAAATTCTCCTGGTAACCTCTTTATATGATGCATTTATCCTTGAAGAGGAAGAGAAGCTCAATGAAAAGATATTCGGAGAGTACTACAGCCTGGACCTATCCAATGTACCAAGGGTCACAAATGCATCTGATGAGAGCGATGTAGAGAATCTTTTGAGGCAGAAGTATTTTGATATTGTGATCATTACTATGAGAACTCAGAACATGACTCCTTTAGAGCTTGCCGAAATGATAAAAAGCATTAAGCCAAACCTTCCCGTTTTTCTTCTGCTATATGATAACAGTGATATTGCATTTGTGAATAAAATGCGCGATAAGATCGGAATATTTGAAAGGGTTTTTGTCTGGAACAGAGATACAAAAGTATTCCTGGCAATAGTTAAGTATTTTGAGGATAAAAGAAATACTGAAAATGATACAAAAGTTGGGCTGGTAAGGGTTATCCTGCTTGTAGAAAATTCCATCAGGTACTACTCACGTTACCTTCCCATCCTTTATAACGAGATCATCAAGCAGACACAAAGACTCATTACAAAAGATAACCTGGACGGCATGAAAAAGATCCTCAGAATGAGGGCAAGGCCTAAGGTGCTGATGGCATTTTCATATGAAGAGGCTATGGAGATTTATGAAAAGTACAAAGAAAACCTTCTGTGTGTTATCTCTGACGTTAAATATCCGTGCGGCGGAGTGATTGATGAAGAAGCCGGCTTGAAGCTCTTGATCCAGATCAGGGAAAAAGATCCTGAGGTTCCGTTTCTGCTCCAGTCTTCCGAAAGCGGCATTGCTGAGATTGCTTCTGCAAATAATGTTTCGTTCATTAACAAAAACTCCGAAACTCTTTCAGAAGATCTGACCGATTTTGTGCTTAATAATCTTGGATTTGGTGACTTTATATTCAGGGATGAAAGAGGTGAAGAGATTAGCCGGGCAACTTCACTTGAAGAATTCAAAAGCCAGCTTAAGAATGTTTCATCTCAATCAGTTCTGTACCATGGCAGCCGGAACCATTTTTCAGCATGGCTGATGGCAAGAGGCGAGATCCAAATAGCCGAAAATCTGGAAAGACTGAAAGTTACAGATTTCCCCAATGCCGACGCTATAAGGGACCATATAATCAAACTGACAAAAAATATTGAAACAACAATATCCAGAGGAGGCGTTGTTGAATATAACAAGAAGTTCATAGATGAAGACAACATGATCTTGAGGCTTGGTAACGGGTCTTTTGGAGGCAAAGGCAGGGGAATATCATTCATAAACACTTTACTTCAGTCAAAGCAGCTTTTCAGCGGGATAGAAGATGTTTCAGTTAATATTCCAAGAACGTCAATAATTGGAATAGAAGAGTTTGACCGGTTTATTTCAGGTAATTCACTCAGCAAGATCTACCGCAAGCACAGCTATGAAGACGTTAAGAAGATTTTTCTGAAAAAAGACCTTTCAGATGAGCTGATGTTTAAGCTCAGAAGTTACGTTGATAAGGTAAAAGTACCCCTCGCAGTCAGATCATCCGGAATGTTTGAAGACTCTATCTCAGAATCATTTTCAGGGATATTCCAGACTTTCCTTATTCCGAATAATCATCCTTCACCAATCGAAAGGCTGAAGAATCTGACAGACGCGATCAAACTTGTATATGCGTCAGTTTATTCTTCACACTCAAGAAGTTATTTTGAGGCAATCAATTACAGGATAGATGACGAAAAAATGGCAGTGGTGATCCAGGAAATTGTGGGTAATAATTTTGGAGATGTTTTTTTCCCGCATATTTCGGGCGTTGCACAGTCATATAACTTTTATCCAATCTCTCGCTTTAAACCGGAAGAAGGCATATGTATTGCTGCAGTTGGACTTGGGAAATATGTTATTGATGCTGAAAAAGCATACAGGTTCTGCCCGAAATTTCCAAAGGTCGATATAGTTGATCCTGAGACCCTGCTCAGAGAGTCGCAGTCGTTTTTATATGCAATAGATATGAATAAGCAGCTCTCCAATCTGGCAGAGCGTGAGGATATTACACTCAAAAAGATCAGAATAGATGAAGCTGAGAAACTTGGGGTATTGGAAGATGTTGTATCAGTCTTCGACCCTCAGGATAATAAGCTGAAAGTTGGATTGAATTATGAGGGGCCCCGGATAATTGATTTTGCCGGGGTGTTAAAATACGATTCATTCCCGCTGGCTAAAGTGCTTACACGCCTGCTGGAAATAATTGAAAGATCAATGGGTTTGCCTGTTGAAATTGAATTTGCTGTCAGCCTTGATGAAAATAAACCTTGTTTTTATATATTGCAGTTAAAACCCCTTATAAGGAGCTCGGAGTATTTTTCAGTAGATACCGCAGAAATTGAAATGGAGAACCTGATATTATATACTGAGAGGGGAATGGGTAACGGCAAGATTGATAACCTTACAGATATCATATTTGCTGATCAGGATCTGTTCAATAAAGCTGAAACTCAGCAAATGGCTCTTGAACTTGAGAAGCTTAACGAAAAGATGCGCAAAGCAGGAAGAAATTATGTCTTGATCGGTCCGGGAAGATGGGGCACGCGCGACAGGTGGCTGGGTATTCCGGTAAACTGGACACAAATATCAAATGCAAAAATAATTGTTGAAACTGATCTGGATGATTTCCGAGTTGATGCATCGCTTGGTTCGCATTTTTTCCATAACATTACTTCTATGAATATTGGATACCTGACTGTGCATCAAACAGGAGGAAGGGATTTTATTGACTGGGATTACTTAAAGTCTATAAAACCTGAAAACACTACTGATCACTTCGTACATCTTCATTTTGAAAAACCTTTTACAATTCTAATGGATGGCAAAAAAAGCCTGAGCGTAATAATGAAGTAATTCTTTAAAATGCCGATTTTTGTGAATCA
>JAUQWT010000286.1 GCA_030835005.1 Ignavibacteria bacterium
AGTTCCGCAATTCTGCCCATAAGCCATTTTACCCCCAGAATTTTGCTTTCATACATTTCTTTCTTAAGCAGGTCAAGCGGCTGGTCACTTTCGCCGGTCTTTATTTTGAAAAGCTTAATTATGAACTTCACAAAGTTTTCACGGGCAATAACGCCAACCCCTTTGCTCAACGATCTTTCATTTCTTAATAAATGCTTAAACCTGTCGGCCTGGTAAAAAAGATCTTCGCTTAAGCCCAGCTCATAATAAATCTTCATATACATCTGGTTAAGCCTTAATTTTTCGTTCACACTCTGGTATTTAGGGAGCGCCATTAATTTCAGAGCTTTATCATAATCCTTTTTTTCAATGGCAAGCTCGGCATATGCCGTATTAACTATATTGCTGCGTTCATCATCGGGCAGGAATAATTTATGATCTTCTAAAAACCCTTCGGCAAACTCCAGTTCGCCTGTTCTGACTGCGCTCAGGAATATGTACATGAACCATTCTGAATACATTGTATTTCCAACGATCAGAAGTCCCTGTTCGAGCATTTGTTTTAAAATCTGGAATTCCTCTTTATCAAGATCTTTGCCGGGTGTAATTTTCATATCAAAACAGTATGATAGCAGCGCATTATATATCTTCACCCTTTCTTCCGCATCAAGCAAAGAATAGTTATCCTCTATCAGTCTTTTGATCTTAAAAAAAATATCGTTATTCCTTTGGTCTGTTTCTAGCTTAATTGCCAGCCAGACCATCTCCATCGCCTTCGAAGTCATAAAACCAGAATCCTCCGCCATTTTCATTACAGGCTCTAGATATTTTAAATCATAATTCTTATTGTATTGTTTGTTTACCGATATCATTACAGCGTATAATCTCAATATCTTTATCAGTGTGTGAGTTAAATAGCTGTCCGTTTCCTTTTCCATATCAACTGTCTTTGCTGTAGGGTCAGATTTTAACATAAATGAACGGTTTATCTCTTCCACTGAGCTGATATTTTTAAAGTATTCAGCATTACGCAAAGGCTGGCTTTCAACATAAGATGATAACTCCTTTATATGTTTCAGAAATAACTTATCGGTAAAAGTTGTATAATAATATTCAAGAACCGGCAATTCAAGCCTGAACCTGTCCTTCATAAGTGAGCGGTGTCCAATAAAATTTTCACCAAGCTTGAACAGGTTGCTGGAAAGCCTTCTTACAATATCATCCCGGTATTTTTTCCCCGGGTAAACTTTATCAAATACTTCTTCCTTTGAAAAGCCTCTGCCGCTGTAACCCGGATGATATCCCTTTATTCCGTGGAAAAACCTGATTACTTCACTTCTGTTATTGTGGAACGGTGACAATACAAACTTTTCAAATTCGCGCATATCAGTTTTGGAAAAAGTCTTTAATAAGATAATCAGACTGCCGTTATTGAAGAAATCCGTAATCTTTGCGGTGTTTTTCATATAATTTTTGTGGGATAAATATGATCTAAGATACCCAAAAATATGCGGAATTTCAACAAAATATGAATTTCTTATGGGATAATTATTAAAATCATTCTTTGACTGCCCGTACATTGTGGTATAACTTTGCGTCACTAACTAAAACCTCACGCCTGAAACCTCTCTTAAAAAAGACAGGAGGACGGCCCGAAGGACTCCTTCGGAGAGTGAGGTAAAATTTTCTTCTGTGAAATTAGATTCCCGCCGGGTTTATCATACTTCATTTCACAGAAGGGGGCAATAAAGCCCTCAGGCATTCAGTTTAAAATGTTCTGAGGGCAAACGCCCTTTAACCAATTAAAATATTAAGGAGCATCTATGAAAACAACTTCAGTATTAATGCTATCTTTTTTTGCGGTTTTAACAGCAATTATATTTTCTTCCTGCGGAAGTGACACAACCGCTCCCGTTACAGACAATGCTGATTCCTGCGGAGACGGCAATAGGCGCATTATAGAACATATTCCTTCTTTAATGACAAGATTACCCAGCAGTACTGTTACCAACGGACGAAGATACTATGATTTCTATCTGGAATATGACAGTTTATGTACAGATCAGCATGTTAGTGCCAAGCTTCAAGGCAAAAAGAGGGATGATACCGATGTAAAGTTTGTAGGAAAAATCGAATGGGCTGTCTTTTTTGAAAGGAGTGATACCGGCAGATATTTAGCTCCATCAGGTGGTTATACCACATGGCTTGGCGAAGTTAATGATGTAGGCCTCAAGCAAGCCTTCGGTGAGGGCCCCGGCCAGGTATTCGTTAATGTATATGTAGATATCCCCACGCAAGGCTCACTCCAGGCGGATTCGGTTTATCTGTGCCAAAATGCTATTTACGTAGCCTGGGAATTTATCTTTAATTGGCACAAACCAAGTTCAAGTATGGATCTTCTTGCTAATTACAGGCTTGAAGACCTAAAATTCGATTATGAAAATCCGTATGCTTACAGATATCGAATCCTTGAAGAGTTTCATGATCCTTATGAAAAAAAAGAGATAGTTACCTGCAATCTGAAATTCAATTGATCGGTTTCATCGTAATTTTAAAAAAGGATCATTAATAATAGATGAAAGTTATCAAAATAGATCAGACAGCATTTAAAATTTTTTAATTTCAAAACCCATTTCATTTTAAAATCAGTTTAATTTACAGGGTGAATCATGGTTCACCCTATTTCTTTTAACGGAACCACTTATTTATATGTATTATTAATGCATATTTAGCTATTTTATTAAAAGAATTTATACTCTAAATTTTTTAAAGTTTTGAAATAACTAGTAACAATAATACGGCCTGCCTTGCTGCAGAAGACCCGCCTACCTTCGTCGGTCTGAGCAGCTTGTCCGCCAACTGGCGGAGAGTCGAAGACCGGATTTATCTAAATCTACTAATATTAATTCAACTTTCCACTAAATACTATTAATGTCAAAATTATCCCGCAGGCAGTTTATGAAACTTGCCGGTTCATCAGTGGCGCTTGGGGCGCTTGGATCCGCTTTTCCTTCAATTCTTAGAAACCGCGAAGTTGTTAACAATCTCGATAAGTTTGATCACGTTGTTGTGCTCATGATGGAAAACCGGTCGTTCGATAACATCCTCGGCTATCTCTACACTCCGCAAAATCCGCCACCGGGTGGACAAAGCTTCGAAGGCATTGCTTACCACAATCTTTCAAATCCAATTCCGCAGTATGCTGATTCATCCTTCATGGGCTCTGTTCCGGTGTACAAAGATTCTATTATGAATAACCCTAACCCTGATCCCGGTGAAGAGTACCCGCATATCAACACTGCGCTTTTCGGAACTGTGCTGCCCGATACAAACCGGTACATTGACGCATGCGATATGGTAAGCCCGTGGAACCTGCCGAGCTCGCTGCCAACAAATTATCCC
>JAUQWT010000287.1 GCA_030835005.1 Ignavibacteria bacterium
TGTGTTTCTAAGTCTGCCTGTTGCACTTAAGAACATGAACATGATCAAGGGCGTTAAGATAGAAGATACGGGCAAGATAGCAATGCTTGATGCAATGACAGCCCAGCTGACACTGATGTTCGGAGTGCTTCTTTCGGTTTCGATAATAATCACAAAGGTTTTGGCATAATTGTGCTTCCGGCATATTCATCGGATGACTTGAAGTCATTCGGTGAATACTACGTGTTTTAGTCCCAATAGAAAAGTAAAAGATATGAGAACAATAGTTTTGTTCATGATTTTATTTGCCTGCGCGTATGTAAGCGTTACATTTGCCCAGACAGATAATCAGGATGACAAAAGGATCAAATTCAAAAAAGGTGAAAGTTCTGCAACGGTTACCGGTGCTCTTCCCCGGGGTGAAACAACCGGCTACGTACTGAAAGCGAAAAAAGACCAGGTTATGACAGTTAAGATAAGCTCAACCGAAAACAATGCAGTATTCAAAATCAAGAACCGTGAGACAGGCTACTTTTTGAACAATGCCGGAGAACTTGACGATGCAACGGAATGGGAAGGAGCTCTTCCAAGTGACGGAGAGTACCGCATCATAGTTGGCTCAACACGCGGTGGGGCGGAATATACGCTGAAGGTAACGATTCACTAAGAGATACTTTCGTTAAAGAATAGCTTAACGAATTTCAAAATGTAATTAAAAGAAACTTGAGCCCCTTTCTACTTAACCAAGATCATTTTAAGTGTTTTGGAGAATTGTTGAGTGCTGCCTTCAATAATAATGCGGTAGAAATAAACGCCGCTTGCAAAACCTGTACCGTCAAACTCTGCCGAATAATAACCCGCTTCCTTTGTTTCGTTTACTATATCTACGACTTCCTGCCCTAATAAATTATACAGCTTAATTGTTACTTTACCGTTGATTGGAATTTCATAATCTATCGTTGATTTTGGGTTTGAAGGATTTGGATAATTTTGACCAATGGAGAAACTCCCCGGAACCCCTACTATTACATCCTGCATCAGGTCAAAGTATTCATAGCCGCCATTAAAATCTATCTGTTTCAAACGGTAGCGGTAAGCTGCAGATTGCAGTTTTTTGTCCTCAAATGAGTAACTCTTTGGCTCATTTGTTGTACCATTACCCAGTATTGAGGCAATTTTTCTCCATGCTTCTGCACCTTTTTGTGTAACATTTGCCCTTTCAATATCGAACCCCGAATTATTGAGCTCAACTTCAGTTACCCAGCTTAAACGGACATTGTTCTTAACTACTGAAAAAGTAAACGATGAAAGTGTTACCGGCAATGCGCCCAGGCAGATCGTGCCGCCTCCGGAATATACACCATTGATAATAATTGCATCTGCGCATACATCTGCGCCGGTTTGTACTGCAACAGATGTGCCGGCATCGTAAGTTAAATCGCTGTAAGTCTGTGTCTTTGCCTTAATTGTTAACAGTGCGACCAGAATGAATACCCGTATTATTTCTGTTTTCATTGCGTATTGAAATTAATTTTTATTGCTGCAAAACACACAAAGAAATGTTTCTGCAATAACAGCTATAACCAGAAATTATTGATCTTCAGCCGAATTAATTTCTGAATTTTCTTTTTTGATATTGTTTTGATTAATAATATACTTTTCAAGTTTTGCCAGGCGCTCTTCAACTGATTTTATGGATTCTATCTTTTTCTTAAGCTCATCATTCTGTGCTTTCAACTCCTGAATTGCCTTTATCATTGGACTAAGCAAATCATTGTAACGGAGTTCGTACATTCCATCATCAGTTACGGTAAGCAAACCTGAATTTTCGATACCCTCTTGTTTTAAAGCTTCTTCCACTTCCTGGGCAATCAAACCGTATTCAGTCTTTTGGTATTCATCGTTAATGCGTGTATATGAAACCGGGTTTAATTTTGAAATGAAGCCAAGTCCTAAATTTGAAGAAAGTATATTCTGTTTCCATCTTCTGTCGCTTGTGATAGTCCACGCAACCTGTATGCCGGCATACGTAATTGATGTATTTCCTATACGCACCTGGTTACTTGCAGTAGGACTTGGCACCTGTGCAGCAAACCCTATTGTTGTATTGTTTTCACCTGTGGTTATTGTGGTTCCGGAAATATAACCAAACGCTGAATTAAAACCACCAGTGGTGTTGCCTTGTAGCGAACTATTCCCGAATGCAGCATTACCAAAACCCGTAGTGTTTGAGTAGAGTGAAATATCCCCGAACGCGGAATTATTATAACCCGAAGTGTTGGAGTAGAGCGAAACATATCCGAACGCAGAATTATCAAAACCTGAAGTGTTGGAGTAGAGCGAATAATTCCCAGACGCGGAATTATTGTTGGCCGTGCTGTTGAAATATAAAGAATACACTCCAATAGCTATGTTGTTGTTACCTGTTGTATTGTTATGCAGAGATCCTACACCCATTGCAGTATTATTAAAAGCGCTGGTTGTATAGAACATTGAGTTTTGCCCAACTGCCGTGTTATAATAGCCGTTAGTCAATGACACCATGTTATTGTGACCTATAGCCGTGTTATAGCTTGCCTGGTCAC
>JAUQWT010000288.1 GCA_030835005.1 Ignavibacteria bacterium
TGAACTGAACTTAACTCATTATATTGATACTATGCAGGTTTGGGTTTGTTTTGACCAGGATCCATCTGCAACTTTGACAAAACTCGCTACAATAAGAAGCAATGATTCTGATAATGTTTGGAATAAATATAGCTATGACCTAAGTGCATTCAATGGCCAGAAAATCAATATTGCTTTCAGATATTATATGAATACAACTGTTGACGGCCTATGGTGCAATATCGACAATGTTTTTGTAGGCAATCATAGCGCAATTGGCATTCAGCAAATTAACGGCAATGTTCCAAAGAGATTTGAATTGAAGCAGAACTATCCGAATCCGTTCAATCCAATTACAAATATAGAATTTGATATAGCGAAAACAGGACCCGTTAATCTTGTAATTTTCAACTCACTTGGCCAGGTTGTTTCAACTCTTGTTGATCAGGAATTGAAGGCAGGTTCATACAAATACGATTTCAATGCCTCTGGTCTCCCAAGCGGCTCATATTTCTATCGATTAACTGCTGGTGATTTTACAAAGACAAATAAGATGATACTCGTGAAATAATCCTGTCTTTTGTCCTCCCAAACAGGATTACTGTAATTTTAGAATGGCGGCTTAAAAGCCGCCATTTTAATTTTGTCTGTTCTGAATTTATAACTTATTTCAGGACGAGACAGGGCTCCTATAATACGTGAAATTAGTGAAATTCGAGGCTGAGCTTCTTCATTATTTCGTCAATAGATGTGATAATAAAACCTGAAAATTGCGCTCTTTTTCATTGAAACTGACTAACATATTAAATATATTTGTTTTTTATAATATTTTACTAATATAGATGAATCATAAAAGGCTGAGTTATATATTTGCGGTGGTAGTACTGCTTCTTTCGGCAATTACTTACCTCTACACAATGCAGAAAACCCTCTCATTCTGGGATTGCGGCGAGTTTATTGCATGCGCTTATACACTATCTGTTCCGCATCCGCCGGGAGCTCCGCTCTGGATTTTGCTTGGTAAATTAGCAACTTTGATACCAATCGGTTCAAATCCGGCAGTCAGAATGAATGCACTGGCAGCGATCAGTTCTGCATTTACTGCATTCTTCCTTTATTTGGTTATAGTTATTGTCATAAAGGCATGGAAAGCTGATTTGAAAGATACATGGAGCGCTGTAATGGTTTATTCAGCCGCTGCGATCGGGGCATTATCCTTTGCATTCAGTGATGCCGAGTGGTTCAATGCAAATGAATCAGAAGTGTATGCTTTGGGTACGATGCTTGTTGGTTTATGCGTTTGGCTGCTTATGTACTGGTGGGAAAAAGCCGATGAAAAAGGAAATGAACGGATATTATTGCTGATCGTGTTTATAGTAGGGCTATCATTAGGTATTCACTTACTTGTTGTTCAGGTTATCCTTGTTGCGGGTTTTGTATATTATTTCAGGAAACATAAATACGAGAGGAAAACTTTCCTCATAACCTTTGCCGTTACAGTTGCAGCTTTCATAATTGTATATCCCGTAGTTGTTATTTGGTTCCCAACATGGCTGGGCGGTGATATCAAGACCTTAAAGATAGAAGATAGCGGAGCAGTAACGTTTTTTGCAGCTCTGATAACTCCGGCTTTGATTTACGGAGTTTACTGGGCGCATAAAAATAAAAAACAAACTCAGGCGCTTGTATTTGCATCGTTGTTCCTTGTACTTGTTGGTTACTCCATTTATGCAGGTGTGATTTTCAGGGCAAGGGTAGATAACCTGCCCATCAATGAAAATGATCCTCGAAACCTTCCCGGACTTGTATCATATCTTAGCCGCGAACAATACGGTGACGCGCCGTTCTGGCCAAGAAGATATTCTCAGGAACCAATGCATAAAAGGACTTGGGCTAACTACACCAGTGATATGGACTTCTTATGGAAGTACCAGATCAACCAGATGTTCAACCGTTACCTGGGATGGCAGTATATAGGCAGGGAGAGTTATGACCAGGATACAGGTATTGGATGGGAGGCTTCAAGCGGGACAAAGATGCTCATAATAATTGCGCTGAGTGCACTCCTTTTGATGTCAATGTATTTCTATTCTTCCCAAAAATATTTGTACAGCCTGTTGTGTGTCATTTTACTGCTGGCAGTTGGGGCGGCGGGATTCTGGTCAACTGCATTTAAGGCAATTCCGTTCTTGATCGGGCTCTTTGGGTTGTTCTATCACTTCAGGAAGGACTGGAGGCTTGGCTTAATTTTCCTGTGGATGTTCCTTCTAATGGGAATATTTACAGCTCTATTCCAGAGACAGCAGGACCCGCAACCAAGGGAAAGAGATTATTTCTATACAGGTGCATTCTTTGTTTATTCATTGTGGATAGGATTGGGGGTAATGGGTATTATTGAGCTAATTAAAGAGAGTATTAAGGAATCGCAATCCAGAAAGATATTGTGTGGTGCAGTTCTGGCTATTACACTTGTGCTTGTACCGGGAATGATGTTTAAAACAAACTTCCATTACAATAACAGAAATGAAAACAAGATACCGTTTGAATATGCATACAATCTTCTGCAGGGGCTTGATAAGGATGCGATATTGTTCACAAATGGTGATAATGATACATTCCCCCTTTGGTACATTCAGGCTGTTGAAGGATACAGAACTGACGTTAGAGTTGTAAACTTAAGCTTGCTTAACACCGACTGGTACATCAAAGAGATGAAGAATTCAATGCCTTACGGCAGCTTAAAAGTGCCAATAAGCTTAAGTGATGATGAAATAACCCGTATATCGCCGGTGCAATGGGGTGATTTTAAGGTAGTAACAGTACCGGTCCCGCCGGGTGCATATCCGGATAGCCTAAAAACAAAGGGACAGACTCCTGATAAACTTTCATGGAGAATGCCCTATACATTTGCTTCCGGTAACGTAAAGGCTGTAAAAGTTCAGGATCAGATGATCTTTGATATATTGAAGACCAATAACTGGCAGAGGCCTGTTTATTTTTCGGCTACTGTTACAGAAGATAATTATATAGGGCTTGATGAATATGTAGTGCAGGAAGGCATGGGAAAACGTATTGTTCCGTTTAAACCGGATGTGCCTGTACAATTCAGGTTAAATCCTGAAAAGATGTGGAGCAATTTTATGGTAACTCCATCTTCTTTTTCAAAAACGCCGCAGGACGGGTATTTCTTCAACAGTTATTCAAACCCGGATATGTTCTATAACCAGGTTGAGACTAATGCTGTACAGAATTACCGCTCGCAGTTCCTGACTTTTGCCTATGAATATGCAAACCAAGGTGATAAGAAAAAAGTTAATGAAGTATTGAACAGAATGGAAGCTGCATTCCCCATGAGTGTAATTCCGTATGACTACAGAATACTTTATGATGTTTGCATGCAGTACCTGAAAGCCGATAACATCTCAAAGTTCAATGAACTTTCCCCGACGGTTGAAAAAGAGGCACTTGATGCTCTTAAAAAGAATCCAAACGATATGCAGTCATACTGGAATCCGTACAAATTACTGCTTGATATTTACGAGGCCCGCGGTGATTTCAGTAAAGCGCTGGATATATTGTACCAGCTTGATAGACTCTCGCCAAACAGCCCCGATGTTAAAGCAAAGATCGAAATGCTGAAACAAAAGCAGCAGGGCAAGTAAGAGAGCAGAATTGAGTTTTTTGACATATAAATTGTAAAGCATCATTAAATAAACAGCCGGGTATATTGCCGGCTGTTTATCTTTAAAGCTCAGGATCTAACCACAATTTCAGAACTAACTATGGCTTCTAAGAAACCGTTAAAGCAGCAACAGTCAAAAAAGATCGCAAAACCGCCGCAGGTTGATCTTAAGATAGTTTCATTTGGTTTGTTAGGTGTTCTGGCAGTAGTATTGTATTATTACTGTATGAGCTTTGATTTCATTCAGGATGATTCTTTTATTACATACCGTTATGTTAAGAATTTTACTGAAGGCAACGGGCTTGTATTCAATATCGGCGAAAGAGTTGAAGGTTACACGTGTTTCCTGTGGGTCATAATTCTTTCATTTGTTAAGTCAATTGGATACAATTTCATTACTGCATCTCAAACGCTGGGCATAATATCATCGATGATGACATTACTGCTCACCTACCTTATTTCATCAAGAATTTTTCCGAAAGATAAGGGTCCCTTTTACAGCATTACTTTCAGTTTTATTGCCGTGATGTTTGTTGCATTCAACGGTTCGTTTGCATACTGGACCGTTAGCGGTATGGAAACCGGCTTGTTCGGCTTCCTTCTAACGCTTGGGGTTTATCTTTACCTGAAAGAAAATAAAGAGAGCAACACGGCTTTTCCGCTGTCATCAATTGCGTTCTTGTTTGCAGCATTAACCAGGCCTGAAGGCAACCTGATCTTTGCAGTAACTGTGCTTCATAGAATAATTGTTACGCTCAGAACTCAGACCACCGGAGTTAATGAGAACAAGATCAAACAGTTTTTCACAAAGAATAATACAATTTGGCTAAGTCTTTATGTCTTTCCCGCACTTGTTTATATGATTTGGCGATACACATATTACGGGTACTTATTCCCGAATACATTTTATGCAAAAACCGGTTCTTCAATTGAGTATTATAAGGCCGGAGTTGATTATGTCTGGGAGTTTCTGAGATCATACGGCGGTTATGGCATCTTTGCTTTAATGACTTTATTCACACTTCGTTCTAAGAAGCATTTTTACGAATATCTTTATCTTGTTATGATCTTTTTCGTATTCCTTTTGTATATAATCTATGTAGGCGGCGATGTTCTCAGGCCAAACAGGTTTTTTGTTCCGCTTATGCCGGTATTTTTTATTCTTGTTCAGGAAGGATTGAACCAGTTAATTGAGATGCTGGATAAAGGGAAGACGTTTGTTTACGGCGCTGTTATTGGCCTTATATTCGTTGGGTCATATTCATATTACACTTACAAGAATGAGTATGACCAGATATTGAGATACAGTGAGCTTGAAAAAGGGCTACTTAGAAAAATGATGATAACCGGCTCATGGCTTAAGGCCAAACAAACACAGGAAGGCAGGCCGCTCGTTGTGGCTGCATCCACGATCGGAGCATTATCTTATTACTCGGAAGTAGTGTTAATTGATATGCTTGGATTAACTGATAAAGTAATAGCTCACAACCCGGCGCCCATACCTGAGATATCAAGCCGAGATGTAGGCTGGAGAGAAAGGAATTATAATGTTGATTATGTTCTTTCTAGAAAACCGGACTACATTTATTTTTCAACCGGAATCAAGCCTAGTGCATATGCTGAGCGGGGACTTTTTACTTCACTGGATTTTATGAAATATTACTATCCATATTATTTTGTAGTAAAAGAACAGAAGTTTTCAGAGGCTATATACAAACGCAAGAGCGATGAGGACGCAAGCAAAGTGCCGGTTACTGTGAATCCGGGTTTTAAGAAATCGTTTGTAAATCTTTATAACCAGGCTATGAACACTTCAAAAGATAAATCCAAACTCAATGAGGCGATCTCGCTATATGAGCAGGCTATTGCAGAAGGTCCTTATGGATGGGGAACCCCCTATCAGCTGATGGGGGAACTGTACAAGCAATTGAAGAATGATTCGCTGGCAATACAGAGTTATGAAAAAGCAGTTGAGCTTGATGATTATGATGTCATGTCTCATTATTACCTTTATCAAAACAGCATGAAGCAGAACGATACTGTAAGCGCAAAACTGCATATCGAGAAGATCCAGAAATATGCACCTGAGTTATTGCAGTAATAATATTAAAAGCATCGGTAAAGTGCTATAGGTTGAAGTCACTGTTAATATTAGTCAGTAAATGAAAAATCAGGCAGAAAATGTCATTATTTAAAGATATAAAGATCTACTTCAGGATGATGTTCAGCTATAAGCCTAAAACCTTCTGGAATGAGCTCCTTACAAACTCATTTGACCTTAAGGGAGTAGGTCATTACAGGCTGAGCAATGAAGAGAACCTGAAAATGTACGAAACCAAGAAGAAGATTCTTGATGAAGAAATGAATAAGTCAGGTATAGAGATTACTCCTGATACTAATATTGTTGAAATTGGTATTGGCGTTGGATACTGGACAGACCATTTCAGCTCACTTGGAGCTAAACAATACACAGGTAATGATATTGCAGAAATATCCATAACAAATTTACAGCAGAAGTATCCGGGATACAGTTTTATACATGGTGATATTAGCGAGGTAATGCTGCCGCAAGATATGTTTGATCTGGGAGTGATGATTGATGTTACGCAGCATATTACTGATGACGAAAGATTTGATAAAGCAATGGATAACTTATGGAAATCCCTAAAGAAGGGTGCACATCTTATAATCACCATGTGGGACCCTGCAAAGAATGTTTACCTTGCCAATAAATTTCGCCTGAACAGAATTGAAAAGCCGCGCGGACTGGACAGATATCTAAGAATATTCGGAGCAAGTACAGAAGTACTTTCTAAAGTTGATTTTAACGATAAGTATCTATTAGTTTTAAAGAAACCCTAAGAGGCATTTAAAAATGAGAATACTCATAAACGCGCTATCCGGAATTGGTGATGCGATAATGTTCTCGCCTGCCCTTGCAGTTTTGAAAAAACATCTCCCGAAAGCTGAAGTTGATATGCTGGTAATGTACCGCCAGGTCGAAGATATTTACCGCAATAACCCCGGAGTGAATAATGTTTACTTCATAGACTTCATGAAGCAATCAAAACTGAAATCTTTAAAAGAAGTAATGGCATTAAGGAAGAATAGCTACAATGCATCAATAAATGTTTATCCATCCAACAGGAAGGAGTATAACATTGTTCAGTACTTGCTTGGTGCCAAACAAAGGATTGGTGTAAGATATAACCATGTATCAAAGGCAAACCTTGATTTCCTCAACACTACATTAAAGCAAGAGGAATTGAACAGACATAATGTACTTGAGAATTTTGATCTTGTTAAAAGTCTGGTTCCTGATGCAGTGGAAGAAGAGCTTGGCCCTTTTGTTTTGAATTTTTCAATAGATGACAAAACAAGAGCCAGAAAATACCTGATTGATTCAGGTCTTATGGATAGCTTTCTCGTTGGATTTCATGCCGGCAGTGCAGTGTTAAAGGGACACATACATAAAAGATGGGCAGCTGAGAAGTACATCGAACTTGCAGAAATGCTTAATAGCAGATATGGTGCTAAGATACTTTTGTTTGGTACAGAAAAAGATGTAAACTCTAAGATCCACCAAGGAACAAGAGGTATCTCTCATTTATTGCCTGAAGATGGGATAATGCAGAATCTGGCACTAATGCAAAACTGCAGTTTATTTATAAGCAACGATACGGCATTAATGCATCTTGCCGCGGGCCTTAAGGTTCCGCAAGCTGCAATCTTTGGCTACACTAATTATAAAGAACTATACCCATGGAAGAATAAGTATGTTATTGTGAGAAAAAAATTAGAATGCAGTCCCTGTTTCTACAATTCTCCAAGACCTGTAAAATGTATATTCTCAGGTGAAGAAGCGTTCAAATGCAAAACAACAATAACTGTTCAGGAAGTATTTGAAGCCTGCAGCAGATTAATCGAAGAAATTCCACGTGATATTAAATCTTGAAAGCGAGTTGAAGAGTCCTCCCCTATCCATGAAAGGATATACACCGGTATTGTAAATAACCCTGTCAAGGATATTCTCAAATGTTAGTCCAAATGTAGCTTTGCCTATTTTACCCATGATGTAGAAATCTAAAGTGGCATTGGCCGGAATGTTTAGCTCCTTATAAGTAGATGTCTTAAGTGAAAAATAGACCTCGTCAAAGAAATTCGGACTTGCGTGATAAAACAATGCCTTTGACTTAGACCAAAATCTCGTTGTAAGCCCGAACTTAAATTCAAGTTTATTCTTAAAAGCGTTATCTTCAAAGATCATGTCAATTCTACCTGAATGTTCTGGAAAGAGATCATTGCCGGCACTTCTGAAAGCGTATTGATAATTGGAACTTAATCTGAATTTGAAGAATCTTAGTTCAATATTTCCGTTGACACCTTTATAAACTAAACTTGGAGGTTCACTCAATATATACTGGACCACAGCATTATCAGCGGTTCTGAAATAATAGAACTCAGCACTAAGACTGATAACTTCAGTGGTTAACTTTCCGTGCAGCGAAGTGTAATTATCTTTATAGCTATAGATGCCACCAAACTCTATATTAGATTTCCCGTTCAGCAATTTTAAATAGGAAATACTAAACCCGGGGCTGAAAGAAAACTTGTTCGTAATTTTTCTTGGGTCTGAATGGCCTTTGACAAAACCACTCAGATTTACTCCCTGATAATCAAGAGTAAGCTCTTGAAGCAAATCGATATAATCACTTATATGAGTGGAAGTACTGATCAATCGCGAAAGATCAATTTCAGAGTTTGAGAGAACAGAAATTCCTTTTTTGAGTTTAAACTTCATTTGATGTTTGGCCTTGACTCCATAGTTTATCCAATGCTCATTTCTATTCCATACACCGTTTTGATAGAATCGTCTGAATGAATTGCTTGTGTAAAACTGAAGCTTGCTGAAAGAATGTTTTCCCGATAATAAGACTGCACCTGCATCTATGTCAAATCTTTCTTTTTTTTCATCCTGTAAAACATAAAATGGGATGGCTAATGCTTCTTCGAAAATATCACTCTTATTTGAGATATCAACTGTATCAGGATTTATTCCTTCATTAAGATCCCTTTCTATCTTTGAATAATTGACCTTTAAAAAGAAATTGAGTTTGTTACTCGGAGCAAAAGTGAGGTTAAACCTCCCAAGCCATTTGTCAAATCCGCTATTCAAATACTTACCGTCATAAGAGTGTTTTGTAATTCCGAAATTGAAGTTAAGCTTTTTAGAAAAGTTCTGGTGGAAGTTACCATCAAAGTATATATTCTCATATCTATCCTGATAAAAACTTATTTCCGTGTAAGGCCTGTATTGGAACAACTCCCTTTGAATAACATTGATAGTATTAGAATAGTCATACGCACTATTACCGTAGCCATTTGAAAGCTCAATTTCAGATATTTCGTTTCTTGATAACAGATTCAGATCAACGCTGCCGTCAATCATATCATTAAGCGGCCTGCCGTTGCGAAATATTCCGGTTTTTTTTGAGTTCAGTTGATTGTAACTCAAGAAGTTTATTTGCCCAACATCCATGTAATATAGATAATAGCCCGGCATATAGTTGAAGATGTCATCCAAAGTCTTTGCAGGAAACCACAAAAAGCGCTTACGGGTGACCGTATCAGGATTCGACGGATTAAGATATTGCAGGCGGTGATCTGCAAGGATGAAGTTCTGTACGTAAGCGGTGTCTTTTTTTGTTACCGACTTTGGAGCAGGTTTTGTTGTATCTTGGGAATAAGATTTACCTGCAAGTAACATTGCTATTGCTAATGTCAATAAACAGTATTTTAAGGTCAAACTCAATTGTTATTGTTTCAGTTTTGATCTAAACCGTTGAGACGGTTTAGCGATTATTATACTCGATTTCCCCCACGACTAAAGTCGTTGGATATATTCACATCCTATTATTATGGTTACTCATAATAATTGAAGTATTACTCACATATTTCCGGAAAGACGGATGTAACTTATTCAAATCAATTCACTATCTGTCCATCCACCATTTTTAGTGTGCGGTCTGTCATACTGGCAAATTGTTCGTTATGTGTTACAATTACAAAAGTCCTGTTATACTTTTTGCGAAGCTCGAAAATTATATTCATAACTTCATCGCTGTTCTTTGTATCCAGGTTACCTGTTGGCTCATCTGCCAGGATAACTTTTGGTGAGTTAATCAGTGCGCGTGCTATTGCCACTCTTTGCGCTTCGCCGCCTGATAGCTCCGATGGTTTATGATGAAGCCGCTCACCCAAACCGACTTCGGCGAGAAGTTCCTTGGCTCTTGATTCTACTGATTTCATGGATTTCCCGGAGATCATAGCTGCGATGCAGACATTTTCCACAGCAGTAAACTCAGGTAAGAGATGGTGAAACTGGAATATGAATCCGATCCTAGTATTGCGGAATCTCGCAAGATCATTGGGAGAAAGCCTGAACACATTTTCACCATCGAAGATGACCTCACCGCTTGTAGGTTTATCCAGTGTACCGACAAGATGAAGAAATGTACTTTTGCCCGCCCCCGAAGGCCCGACAATAGTGATAATTTCACCCTCAAAAATTTCGGTATCAATTCCCTTTAACACTCTTAATGACTTATCTTTGGAAATTTTATATTCTTTGGTTAAACCAGTTGTCTTGATTATTACTTTTTTTTCAGCGTTCAATATAATTGTTATTGCTTATTGTTAATTGATTTATTCCCATCTTATAGCTTTAATCGGTTCCTGCCTTGCTGCGCGAAGCGCAGGATACAACGATGCAAGAAAAGCAAGCAGCATAGCGCAAAGTCCAACATAAATATAATCAGTAAATCTTATATCTATTGGCAGCGCATCAATTGAGTACACCATTGAATCCAGCGGGTAGAATTTGAATTTTATCTGTGCAAGACAAACGGCTAACCCCAGGATCGAGCCAATAATGGTTCCGTATAAACCTATGAGTATTCCTTCAAACATGAATATTCGAAGTATTCCTGAGTTTTTTGTACCCATTGCTTTAAGAATCCCGATATCTCTTCTTTTTTCCATTACTGTCATCGTAAGCGAGCCAACTATACTGAACGAGGCGACAGCAATTATTAGTGAGAGTACTGTAAACGCAGTCCATCTTTCGATCTTCATTACAGTGTACAGGTCTTCGTGAAGGTCATACCAGGTGCTGATCTTAAGTCCCCGCCTGCCGGCAAGAACTTTCTGCAAGCTCTCTTTCTCATTTTCAGAATTATTTATGTTGCCAAGTCTTATTTCAACTCCATTCACGTTACTGCCAAGATCGTATAGGCTTTGGGATTTTGAAATTGATATGAAAGAGTACATTTTGTCATATTCACGGTTATTTGCATCAAATATTCCCCTAACAACAAATTTCTGTGTCTTTGGAGTTACTATTTGAGTCAAAGCGCGCTCCATTCCGACCGGGCTCATCACAGAAATAGTATCAAGCACTCTTGCCTCCAGTTTTCCAGCGAGGCTTCCGCCAATCACAATTCCTCCGATTTCATCGTTATCATTGAACACAAATTCTCCCAATGTTGTTTTATCTTTTACATCTGAAAGCTGTTCGATCTTGCTTTCATCTACACCCTTTACAAATGCAACTATGTTATTCTTTTTTGATGAAATGACTCCCTTATTCAATGTAAAAGGCGCGATTGCTTTAATATCTCCGCTTGACTTAACCTTATCGATCAGATTCGTATGATCCGCCAAAATACCGCCTGAATCTGATTCAATCCTTAGATGCGGATCAAATCCGGTAAGTGTATCAACCTGGTACTTGTTGAATCCATTGAAAACAGAAAGCATTACGATAAGTGCTGTTACACCAACAGACAGACCAATAACGGAGATAAAGGTTATTACCGTTATGAACTGTACTTTTCTTTTAGAGAGTAGATATCTTTTTGCTATAAATCTTTCAAACAAATTCTTAAAAGTGAGTTATCGAAATAGTGAAATAATGAGTTGGCGTAAAAATTTGTCATTCATCGAAAACTAAAATTGGTTCTTTATAGAGTCTTACTTTTTTTGTATCTATCTTATATTGTATGAACTGTTGAAGGTCATAATTGCGCTTTTCCAGATGCTCGTCTGATTTAAGTGCATCAATCAGTATCTTTATATGAAGAACCCGGTTGGGAATCAGGTGCCTTGAAATGCCTGCTGTAAGCTTTTGTTCCAATCCTGAAATAGTAACAATATCATCTTTTTTGAATTCAGGGTAAACTATTAATAAACCGTCATCCGGAGAGAGCGAAGATATGTCAGAGATATCAGAATCGTTGTCAATCCTGGTATAACTGTACTTAGTTTCATAGTACCGGTTCAACTTGCTGAGCGAAATCAACATTTCCCTAAGATCACTGCTGAATTTTATGCATATCGATTCACCGTTTTTTGATATTACTCCGGTCCGGTCAATTCCGAACAGTCTCTTGTTCCTATTCCAATCGTCATACTGAATGCCGTTCTCATTCAAATGGGATATGATTTCCTGCATTGTCATATCAGAAACAAAATGATACCATGACTTCAACTGCACATCAGGACTTGAATAATCAACCAGCTGGGTCAGTATAGTTTTGCAGCCAAGTCTGTTCAGGGCTTCAAAACGATTTGCACCATCAATAAGTATATACTTGCTGTCTATCCGAGCTACAATTAGCGGATTGTACAATACATTTTCTTTTTCAAAGCGTTCAATAAGCTTTGATGAGCGATTATCCTCGCACTCTTCATGCAATAAGATATCTGAGGCTTTTAGCAGCCTAAGCTCGAACTTTTCACCGGCAAGAATGGACATCAAAGACAGAAATCTTTAAAATTATCAGCAATATAGCAATCATATTATTGGTATTCTGTAGAAAGAGTTATGCCTATTCGATCATATGAAACGGGGACGAAATTGCCCGTCCCCTCCATTAAAAACTGAGAATTTAGTTTTGATCAAATAGAGAACAAGAAGAAGAATCTACTTCCCTTCAAGTACTTTAACGTCTCTTTTGCCGTGGATGAATGCTGTAATAATGGCCGCAATAAACATCATTGCAAAAATCCCTATTCCATCCGGAATTACTGCTTTATATGGGACTTTCATCCCACCCCATGTAAAAAGAACGTATGGTACAGAAGTAAACAGAGCGATAACAACACCGAACTTAAAACCTTCTGTGAGTGATGAGCCACCCTTGTACCCCTGGTTATAAATAACATACAGAAAAAGTGATTGAACGAAACTAGCAAGAGCAAATGCCCAAATCTTCATATCGCTATCAGGCCGCTGCATAAAACCGTAATATGGTTTAAGAAACTCGGCAAGTAATATTCCATAGCAAAGCCAGCCAAGCAGGAATAAGATTATACCTACTACGATTGTGGAAAGTACTAATTTCATTTTTCCCTCCTTGAAGAAAAATTATTAAAATGTAATAACCATGAAACTAATAACTTTTCTCAAAGAAGTGAACAACGGCAAATTAATGAATTACAGGGTAATATTAAAGCCCGAAGAGACTCCCCAGCTGTTGTACTCATCCAAGGTAACCGAGCCGCCGAGAGATAGGCCGATCTTTTTAGTGATCATAAAACCAAGTCCGCTATAAACGGAGGTTGAATTGTAATTAAGTCTTGTGTTGCGCGAAAAACTGCCCCCTGCATACATTGATACTTTATCTGAGAATTGGTAAGAAGGTCCAAGTGAAATGATGAATTCAGGTTCAAAACGATAATTGTAGAGGCTATTAATGCTGTCTATGGCACTTTGTGTAAATGTTATGTACTTCCTTTGGCTTGGTATATCCCTTCTTTGCAGGAAATTCAGTTCTAAGCTTACATCATATCCGAAGTTCCCGGTATAAAATCCTTGTGCGATTCCAAGAAAAATATCAACTTTGCCAGTTCCAAGCTCAGTCTGTGATGAAGCTGTAGGCAGCTTGATGACACTTTGGATAGCATGTGAAAAATATTCTGACTCCTGGAAAGCATATTTTACTCCGATGTAGGAATCGCCGAAGCCCCTGATTTTTGAGCCTGCAAAATTATATGATTCGGTATATGGATAGATCCCCGCAAAGACCTCCAGTTTGTTCGTTACCCCATAATTTAAAGATAGTGGTATCTCTAAAGTCTCTTCGCTGTAAGAGACACCCAATGAGACCGAGTATTTACCTTTCTGCATTGTGTAAGCATCCACACCAAAACCGGGTCTGTTAGCACTCAAAAAATACGAATATGCAGTCTGTCCGTACAGATCAATTAATCCTTTAACTTTTTTTCTGTTCTGAGACAAAGGTTCCATAAGAGAAGAAAGTAATAAGACAGCTATGAGTATTATTTTTACTGTTTTCATATTTAAATAAAAAATCCGGGTTGGAAATTTTCCAAACCCGGACGAATTTCAAAAATTCAGACTTCTATTTTGATGTAATTTCAACTTCATTGCTTGCAAGTACCGTTCCGTCCTTTTTTAGGCAGCTTACTTTGTATTTACCAGGTTCTTTGAACTCTACATCATCAAAATGTATATAATCCCAACTTGATTGGACCGTGAAAGGAAATGTTTCAACCGGCTTGCCTGAAGCAACATCGGTAACATTTATGTCCACCGAAGTTACTCCAATCGGTTTGGAAAGTTTCATCATAACAGTAATAGTGCCTGTTGTGAATTTAGTACCTTCCCCGATCTCTTTTGTGGTATATTTCTCACAGAAATACAGTCTATCTCCGCCTGTCAGATTCTGCAGCTTCGAGCAGGATACGACCACTAAAAATAAGACAACAAAAGCAGCGAAAAGTTTAATCTTGTTCATTAATGTTCTCCTTTAGAATTGGATTACTTTGGTGCAAAAATACTGAATAAAATTGAAATTAAAAACCAAGATAATTGACGGTAACTGTTTATTCAATTGACCAGTTAGTGAAAGTTACTCAGGTGAACCCAAATACTTCATGCCTTCTATCTCACCCCAAAGCCCTCTTTTATTCTCACGGGCATTTTTTTCAGCTTCGATAAGTTCTTTTTCTTTAGACACCTTAAATTTTCTGAATGCTGTTGCATACCCTTCTTCCACAATCTTTTTATTCACGAACGTTCCGTCTTCGAGATAGACGTATCTTAACAATCTTCCGTACTTGTCATTCTGATCACCTTTTGCGTCAAGTATCAATTTGACTTTTTTCCCTCCGATTAACCGGACAGTATAATCTGACGAAAGACTTCCGAGTTTACGGATAGTTTCCTTATCTCTTTTTGTGCGTTCAGTATCACGATCCAGTTTTTCGGAATCGTATTTTTCGGGAGTATCAATTCCCAGCATACGGACTTTCTCCTTTTTGCCGGAGATCTCGACTTCAAATGTGTCACCATCAAATACTTTAGTAACTTTGTATAGTGCAGAATCATCACCACGGTTATCTTTTTGTTCAAGTCTAGGCAAAGCATATTTCCACCCGAAATATGCAATGAGCGCAAGCGTAACAAGGGTAATTAAGGTCTTCAAAGTAAATTTAGCTGCTTTAATCAATTATTTCAATAATTCTGTTTAAGGTTTTAGGTTTGGAATTTGATATAGTTATTCCGCTATGAAGAATTCTATTTGTTGACTCTACTTTTTCTTGTGTTTCACCAAATATCCTGCATATGGTATCTCCTTCAGAGACTTTGTCACCGATCTTCTTCTCAAGCAAAATTGATGCTGTGTAATCGATTTTTTCATCAACAGAGCTTCTTCCGCAGCCTAAGTTAACGGCGGCAAGTCCAAACGTCAAGGCATCCAGCTTTTCAATGTATCCATTTTCTTCAGCAATCATAAAACCATTATATTTAGCAGGAGGATATTTTTCAGGTGATAAGATCAATGAAGTATCACCTCCCTGCATTTCCACTAACGCAAGAAACTTCCTGAAACAGCTCCCGTCAGAAAGTTTTTCACCAGCAAGTTTAACACCTTCATCAAATGAGTTACACTTTCCTGCAAGCTTCAGCATTGCACCTGCCAGAAACAATGTTACTTCAAGCAAGTCAGATGATAAAGGTGAAATCGTGAGTTCCGTATTCATTATTTCAATACACTCTACAATTTCAGTCCAGTTGCCGATTGAATATCCAAGCGGTGAACTCATATCAGTTAATACTGCAATTGCATTCTGACCAAAATCTCTTGATGTCTTCAGGAGTTGTTCTGCAAGCTCTTTCGATTTTTCGTAAGTTGGCAGAGTTGATCCGCTGCCAACTTTCACATCATAAACAATTCCTTCAGAACCTTCTGCAATCTTCTTACTTGTTATGCTTGCAGTGATCAATCCAACATTTTCGACTGTGGCTGTAACATCACGAAGGGCATACATCATTCTATCAGCAGGTGTAAGGTCATCAGTCTGTCCTATCATACTCACATTCAGAATTTCAAGATTCCTGATAAACTCTCTAATAGTCAGACGCACGTTGAAGCCGGGTATTGATTCAAGTTTATCTAATGTGCCGCCGGTGTGACCGAGGCCCCTGCCAGACATCATAGGTACAACAACATCAAAGCATGCAACAAGAGGTGCAAGAATGATTGATGTTTTATCACCAACTCCGCCAGTTGAATGTTTATCGATCTTTGGCTTCTTTATGTGTGAAAGGTCAACTGTTTTACCCGAATCGATGATAGCTTTTACAAAACTGAGCGTTTCCGAATCATCTAAACCTCTGAAATATATCGCCATTAAGAGTGCAGATTTCTGGTAATCAGGAATTTTACCTTTGACATAATGAGAAATAAAGTAGAAAATCTCTTCTTCAGTCAAAGAACCACCATTTCGTTTCTTCTTAATTAACTCTACCGCGTTCATATCACAAATATAAATAAACTGATGTTATATATAAGCCTAAATCGTCTTCCTATTGCCAGGAATTGTTTGATTTGTGTTTTAAGTTGTCATAGAATATTCATTTAATATATTGTAATATTTTAATATACAAACTATATTGCTTCAAATCCTTCCGGTTGCATTATAAATCTTAGGTTAGAGATTAGAAAATTTAGAACTAAAAAATATATTTCATGAAAAAAATTCAATTAGTTATTTTAATACTGTGTGGCATTTCAGCCGCAACATATTCAAATTCAGTCTGCTGGCTGGATATTGATGCCGCAATTGTTCAGGGAGAAAGATTGGTTAAAGCGAGTACTTTCAGAACAATGCTCATGAATAAAAGTGAATTCTTCCAGCAAATGGCGAATGTTCCAAAAGAAGAGAACGTTAAAGTTAAGAATTCAAACGCTGTGTTTTCAATTCCAATGCCGGATGGATCAATGCAGCGCTTCAGAGTGGTTGAATCACCGATTATGGAAAGCAGCCTTGCTGAGAAATACCCGATGATCAAAACATATTTAGGACAGGGTATTGATGATCAATATGCTACAATTAGATTTGATTATACATATCTTGGCTTTCATGCAATGGTTTACTCTCCTAACGGAACAGTAATGATAGATCCATACACAATGAACAATACTGATTATTACATGTCATATTACAAATCGGATTGTCCCAGGACTGATAATTTTTATTGCTCAACTGAATCAGCATTTGAAAAAGCAAGTTACAACGGCCCAATGCTGACGAGAACGGGAGAGCAGCTGCATACTTACAGGATCGCAATTGCAACTACAGTAGAGTACACAGGTGTGTGCGGCGGAGCTGTTGGCGCAGCAAGTAACATAACCACTACTCTCAACAGGATAACGGGAGTGTATGAATTAGAGTTTGCAGTCAGACTATCGCTGATAGCAAACAATAACCAGATAATTTACACTACTGCACCCGACCCATATACAAACAGCAATGGAAGTGCAATGCTTACTGAAAATCAGAATAACCTTGATAACGTAATTGGTAATGCAAATTATGATATCGGGCATGTATTCAGTACCGGAAGTTTTGGCGGAATAGCAGGTTTAAGAGTAGTATGTATAACCGGACAAAAAGGGCGCGGAGCAACTGGATCAACAAATCCGGTTGGAGATCCATGGGCGATAGATTACGTTGCACACGAAATGGGACATCAGTTTGGCGGTGACCACACTCAGAATAATCTAAGCTGTAATGCATACCCTCCAACAGCGTGGGAGCCTGGAAGCGGTATAACTATTATGGGTTATGCCGGAGTATGTTCTCCGAATCTGGCTAACAACAGCATTCCTTATTTTCATGGAGGTAATATCTTCCTTGAAATAGTTCCGTTCACAGTATCAGGAAATGGGGCTCTGTGCCCGGTTAATACGAATACAGGTAACAACCCCCCGGTTGTTACGGTTCCGGCTGGAGGATTTACAATCCCAAAATCAACATATTTCAGTTTAACTGGCAGCGCAACTGACCCCGAAAATGATCCTTTAACATATTCATGGGAGGAAATGGATTTAGGGCCGCAGGGCCATCCTAATACTCCTACAGGCAATGCCCCGATTTTCAGGCCATTCCCTCCTGTTACAAACGGAACAAGGTTGTTCCCCAAGTTGGCAAATATCATTAATAACAATCAAACGCTTGGAGAACTTCTTCCAACATATACAAGAGACCTGAATTTCAAGCTTACTGTTCGTGATAACCGTGCTGGCGGCGGCGGTATTGCTTCGCAAGATATTGCGTTTTTTGTGACTGATGCTGCCGGGCCGTTCCTTGTAACATTTCCGAATATTGCGGACACTTTGAGCGGTGCAATTAATGCAACGTGGGATGTTGCCGGTACTAATGCAGCACCTGTTAGCTGCGCTAACGTTAAAATATCACTTTCTACAGATGGCGGAAATACTTTTCCAACAGTTCTTACAGCAAGCACGCCAAATGACGGCTCGGAATCAGTGACTTTGCCTGCAATTGATAATAATCAGGCAAGGATAAAAGTAGAATCTGTTGGTAATGTATTCTTCGATATATCCAATGTGAATTTTACTATTGCAATTAATATTGGTATTCAGCCGCAAACTGGTATACCTGCAGAGTTCGTGCTTGAGCAAAATTTCCCCAATCCATTCAACCCGGTGACAATAATACATTACGGTGTTCCTGAAAAAGCAGGTGTAACACTGGAGGTGTATGACGTAACGGGTAAGCTTGTATCGGTTTTGATCGATAACGAGATCAAGACAGAAGGTTATTACGGGATTGAATTTGATGCCTCAAGCCTGCCAAGCGGAGTCTATTTTTACAGATTAACGACTGGTAAATTTGTAGATTCAAAGAAAATGATATTGATAAAATAGCGAAAGCTATTTTATAGTAGTCCCGATTCATCAGCCCCGTGGCATTAGTTCCGCGGGGTTTTTTGTGGGTCTTTTCTTACACACCATACTGCTTAGTAACTAACTATAACTCCTACAATTTGATTCTTTACCACCATTGATTGGCAATTTACTTAACATTATATTTACAAAGCCTTTATTTGAGAATAATGCAATACCGTACCGGTCTAATCGAGGAATAAGCCGGAAAATAAATTACATAAGAAATTAACTGACATTGCGGCTGAGATTATTAGTTTCGGCGTCATACTTATTTATAAATCAAAAAACAAAAGCATGAAATATTTTCTCTTGTTGTCTGTTACTGTATTAGTATTTACATCCGGGATTTTTGCTGATACCCCGTATTGGCAGGATGTGAACAAAGAATCAATTGTACAAAAAGGCGAAAGATATATTCTAGCCTCTGCATTTCGTACTGTTTACCTAAACAAATATGAATTTTTCAGTGTAATAAACAGTGTCCCGAAGGAAGCGGATGTAAAAGTACGCAACTCAAATTCAGTTTTTTCATTTCCTATGCCAAATGGAACAATGAGCAGGTTTAATGTAGTTGAATCGCCGATAATGGAACCTGAACTTGCTGCTAAATTTCCGGAGATAAAAACCTATCTTGGACAGGGAATTGATGATCCATATGCAACGGTAAGATTTGATTATACTCCACTTGGGTTTCATGCAATGATACTATCCCCAAACGGCGCAGTGTTTATTGACCCTTACAGTATGAATGAGACAGATTATTATATGTCATATTATAAATCAGACTTTTACCCTGCAGTTGAGAAGAACTTCACATGCCAGACTGAAGAATTAACAGAAACACCTAAGTTCAACCCAAGCATAGTATTTAATAGGACAGGTGAACAATTACGGACTTACAGGCTTGCAGTCGGAGCCACAGGTGAATATACTGCATTCTTTGGAGGAACTGTAGCTGCAGGCCTGGCCGCAATTACAACTTCTGTAAACCGAATCACAGGAGTTTATGAACAGGATCTTTCAGTAAGATTAGTCTTGGTTGCAAATGAAAATTTGATCATTTATACAGATCCAGGAACCGACCCATATACTAACGGAAACGGGAGTACCTTATTATCTCAGAATCAAACAACTTGCACAAATGTGATCGGATCCGCCAATTACGATATAGGTCATGTATATAGTACAGGCGCATTCGGGGGGATTGCCGGACTAAATGTAGTATGTAACAATTCAAATAAGGCAAGGGGTGCAACAGGTTCTTCTTCTCCGGTAGGAGATCCATGGGATATAGATTATGTTGCTCACGAAATGGGACATCAATTTGGAGGGAACCACACTCAGAACAATTCAAGCTGTAACGCAAATCCGCCTACTGCGTGGGAACCTGGTAGCGGAGTTACTATCATGGGTTATGCAGGAGTTTGCGCCCCGAATCTTGAGCTTCACAGTATTCCATTTATGCATGGAGGCAATATTTTCAACGAAATGATACCATTCACACAATCCGGCGGAGGAAGCACCTGCCCGGTTGCTACAAATACAGGTAATACACCACCAACGGTTACTGTACCTCCCGGTGGATTTACAATTCCAATTTCTACCTATTTCAGCTTAACAGGCAGCGCAACTGACCCGAATGGAGATGCATTAACATATTCATGGGAAGAAATGGATATTGGTCCTCAGGGAAATCCGGCTAATCCAAGTGGAAATGCACCGATATTCAGACCTTTTTCTGCTGTGACAAACGGCACAAGGATCTTCCCAAAGTTATCAGATCAGCTTAACAACACTCAGACACTTGGCGAACTGCTTCCAACTTACACAAGAAGTTTGAACTTCAAGCTGACTGTAAGGGATAACAGAGCGGGAGGCGGCGGAATAAATCACGGAAACGTTTCATTCAGCGTAAGCAGTACTGCCGGGCCTTTTTTAGTTACATACCCTAACACAAATGTCACAATTGGCGGTGCACAAACTGTTACATGGAATGTTGCAAACACAACTGCTGCACCGGTGAGCTGTGCAAATGTTAAAATCTCTCTTTCTACTGACGGCGGCAACACGTGGCCAACAGTGCTTGCAGCAAGTACACCAAATGACGGAAGTCAATCAGTTACATTACCAAGCATTACAAACAGTACAGCAAGGATCAAAATTGAATCAGTTGGCAATATTTTCTATGATATTTCAAATGTCAACTTCTCAATTACACCAACTGTCGGAATTCAGAACCAGACAGGGACTCCAATAGTATTCGGACTTTCACAGAACTATCCGAATCCGTTTAACCCTGTTACAATTGTCAGCTATGGCATTCCGAAGAAGTCAAATGTTACCTTGAAGATTTTCGATGTATCAGGACAATTAGTGTCTGTTTTGGTAAATGATCTTCTTCAAACTGAAGGTTATTACAATATTGAATTTGATGCTACCAGACTTGCAAGCGGTGTGTACTATTACAGCATTACTGCCGGAGAGTTTTCTGACACTAAGAAAATGGTGCTTATCAAATAGTAAGTGATAAGAAGTAGTATTCTATGAAGTTAGCTTCATTCAACAGCCCCGCGGCGTTGTTCCACGGGGTTTTCGTTTATTGATATTTACAATTCTAGTTATTATTGAAATTAGAATGCACAAAAAATGTTCAGAATTTAGTTAAGTGAAACCAGTAAAGTTCGATATTCTGGGGGAGTTAATAAGCTAATTTTCCCCGTCTTTTGAACATTCGTTCTTCAAAATTTGAATTGTAACTTTTTTACACAAAACTGAATCAAAGTTTTGATTATATTGCACGTTATTTGCATTGAATATATCTTAAATATTGGACATATTTAGTCTTATATTGACAAAAAAACAACTGGATAGAATCATAAAAGAATCGCTTCAAAATACAGATAAATCAGTAGCCGATCTGAAAATTGGCGAATCAGCTTTTATTTCTTCAGTAGGCGATGACTGTCTTGATATACACTGCCATTGCTTAAGGCTTATGGAGCTTGGCTTCACTCCCGGTCAGGAAGTTACAGTTGTAGCCAGATCTCCCTTTAAAGATCCGCTGGCAGTTTCTGTAAGAGGGACAATTATTGCACTAAGAACCGGCGAGGCCGAATGTATAAAGATCAGCACTAATGGCATTTACAACTAAGGCAGGAAGTTGCCATGACGATTCAGCGACCCTTATCAAAAAATCTAAAGAAATAAAACGCCCTGTTATTGCATTGGTTGGAATGCCTAACTCAGGCAAAACTACTTTATTCAATGCTTTAACAGGCTCTAACTTCAAGACATCCAACTATCCAGGTGCAACTGTTGAGTATTCCATGGGAAGGCTCATGGAAAAGTACGGTTTTACTTCGGACATTATGGATTCACCCGGAATCATCAGCCTTAATCCGAGTTCACCCGATGAAGAAGTAACAATAAACGGATTGTTCAATCACCCGAAATTTGGACTACCTGATGTTGTGATAGTAACTTGTGATTGCACTCAACTCTCGCGACAACTTTTTTTGGTTAAGCAGGTTATTGATACCGGATTTAAGACAATTGTCGCACTAACAATGAATGACCTTCTGGCTAAGAAGGATTTTGAGATATCACCGGACAAACTTAAGAGTATTCTTAAAGTTCCGGTGATCAGGGTCAACGGATCCAGAAGAGAAGGCATTCAGGAATTAGCCAGACAGGCTGAAGAACTTTACTTAGATAACTCAAATCCAGATTATAAGTCAACGATTCATAAGATTGCTCAACCTACAGAAAAAGATGTTGCAACACTTTATGATTACACAGAGGATACGGAGCGAAAAGTGATTGAGCATTTATCACTCAAGCTTGATATAGATAAAATAAATAAGGAAAAGTTCCATACGCTCTCGCGTAAGCCTGATAAGAACTCAATGCGGCTTGACAAAATATTTCTGCACCCGTTCTGGGGGATACTCATTTTTATAGTTTCAATGGGAATTATATTTACTTCGATTTTCTGGATCGCTCAACCGTTAATGGATCTAATTGACACCGGTTTCAGCAGTTTGGCTGAACTCATTTCTTCATCACTTCCTGTAGGGACATGGTACAGCGACCTGATTACCAATGGACTGATAAACGGCTTTGGCTCGGTTATGGTGTTTGTTCCTCAAATAGTAATACTGTTCATTCTTCTGGGACTGCTTGAAGATACAGGTTATCTTGCAAGGGCGGCCATGCTAATTGATAAACCGTTAACCAAATTCGGATTGAACGGAAGGTCATTCATACCAATGCTTTCCGGTTATGCTTGTGCAATACCGGCAATGATGGCGGCAAGAACAATTTCGAACAGGCGCGAGAGATTCTTGACCATTATGGTTATTCCCCTAATGAGCTGCAGCGCGAGGCTTCCTGTTTACGCACTTTTGCTTGCATTTTTAGTGCCCTCTGATAAACCATGGATTGCAGGCATTGGAATGGGAGCTCTGTATTTGTTCAGCATCATTGCCGGAGCAGTTACTGCAGGAATCATTAGCAAATTCAAAAAAACTGATGAGAAATCGACTTTCATGCTTGAGCTGCCACCGTACCGTGTACCGGTTTTCAGGAACATTTTAAAAAATACTTACTATAAAGCACTTGTTTATGTTAAACAGGCAGGTCCGATAATCATTGTAATTTCTTTGGTTCTTTGGGCACTGACTTATTTCCCGAATGTAAATCCTGAACTCACCGGAACAAGAACTGCCGGACTCAGCGATGAACAGATCAGCAGAATGGCAGAATCTGAAAGACTCAGTACATCTTATGGAGCTATTATAGGCAAATATGTGTTTGAACCTGTACTGAAGCCCCTCGGATGGGATTGGAGAATAGGCGTCTCGCTGATCTCAGCATTTGCAGCCCGTGAAGTATTTGTTAGCGCAATGGCAATCACTTTCAACATAACGGAAGAAGGCGATGATGATGATAATATTCAGAAGTCACTGCTCACAACAATGCAGGGAGCTAAGACTGAATCGGGCAAACCGCTTTTCACAACGGCGAGCACGATTTCTCTGATCATATATTTTATGTTTGCCATGCAGTGCCTTTCTACTGTAGCAGTTGCCAGGAAAGAAACCGGCTCATGGAAGGTCCCAATGCTGCAAATATTTGTTTATACTGCGATGGCTTATATTTTGGCTTTTGTGACTTATAACGGACTGAATTTATTGGGAATTCAGTAAAAGAATTTTAGTTTTAATTTGTTTTTCCATTGATTAAATTTGAGTAATTAAACTTATCCATATATGAATAAAATGGTTAAATATTCAATAATACTGCTTGCTATTACTATTGCAGCCTTTGTGTTTTCGTCAAAAGAAGCGGCTGCAGACAAAGCAGGATGCGAAGCTTATTTGTATATTGCAAACAACTCTCTATTTGAAATAAACCTGACGATTGATGGTTTTCCTTCCGGAAACTTGCTGGTAGGTAAAAACAAGACTTACACAATTAATCTTGCCAATGATGCCGGTAAAAGGATAAAAGTAAAAGCAGAGTACCTGGACCCTGATTATATTGACCCGAAAGCTATTAACTATGTAACCAAGACTAAAATTGAGTGCGGTATGAGTGATACTATCTATGTAGCATTTTCTAAATAGATTTCAATAAGAAAAGTAACTGTAGTATATTTATTTGTAAAGCCCGAATCTCTTCGGGCTTTACTATTATGAATCACTGCAATTTCATCAACCCCGAGAATGGGCCTACTTGTTCATCCGAAAGTGCCCTTGGGAGCAGAAATGTTTTCTTTTTGAATGACTACTTCATTTAAGCATCAACATTTTTTTTGTTTCAAACAAAGTGCCATCAATGAACAATGAGTAGTAATATACACCGGATGAATAATGTTTACCGTCAAACATTACTCTATGAGAACCTGCCGGATATCTTTGATTTAGAAGTTCAACAACCTCCCTGCCGAGTACATCGTTGACAATGATTCTTACATTACTTAAAGAACCAAGGGTAAACTCAATATTTGTAACAGGATTGAATGGATTTGGATAATTTTGATTAAGTTCATACTTAGCCGTTTCATTAACAACGGCAATTCCGCTCAATACTGTATATTGCAGGAATGTAGGTGGTGGAATACTGCCGGGAGGATTCAATCCTTTTCCTCCGAGCGGCAAGGTGCCTACAAAGTTTGCAAGTGAATCCTGTGCCGCAAAATAATAATCTACTACTGAGCCAATGTTTTGTCCGGGTATTGTGAATTTGAAAGTATCTAAATTATTATAATCGTAATTAAGGGGATTTAGTGAGCCGCCATTCACTTTGTAGTACAGTCTGGGACCATTTACTAATTTTTTTATTCTATGCCTCGAATTTATAACAACCGCTGCAACTCTTGGTGTTGTCTCATTGGTTGCAATAATTGGTGTATGGTTGAAATTGATTATATAATCCCATCCGAAAGTCATAAGAGATGCCAAAGCAGCTCTTGTGAACTTGAGGAAGAAAGGCATGTTAATGTTAGAAAAATTATCATTTATTGAATGGTAATATGGATTAAAGTCACTGGTTAATTCGATTCCGCAGATGGCTTTATAACCTTTTTGCCAGAAAGAATAATGATCGCTGCCGGACATATTGCCTACAGCAAAAGTAATATTCAATAACGGCTGATAAACATTGAAAGAAAATCTTGCAATATCTGCAAAAGAAACAGAATTATTATTTGAGAAAATATTGATCTTGTTATCATTATTACCATCCCAAGCTATCATATCAAAGTTAAGAACTCCTAATATAGAATCTCCTTTATAATAAGATGAATCTGCATATGCACGGCTTCCATATAGGCCATATTCTTCTTCGTCAAAAGCAACGAATATCAGGGTATAATCATATGAATAAGGTGCAAGAAGTCTGGCAGCTTCTAATACAGAGCATGTTCCCGAGGCATTGTCATCTGCACCCGGAGCAAGGTTACCAGTAGGCATGTTATCATAATGTCCGCAGATTACATACTGCAAGTTCGGATACTTTGACCCAAGTTTAGTTGCAATAATGTTAGTCCCGCTTGCACTGTAGTTCATATACCGTGCATTCAAGCCAAAACTTTGAAATCTTTCAAGTATAAACTGTGCTGCTTTAAGGTTATGAGGAGAATTCGCATTTCTTGAAAGTATTGTATACGGAGCACCTCCGATCGTAGTTGCTATATCTCCTGATAACTCACGGTTCACAAGGGATAGTGATTGAGTTGTAACCAGATTTGAAATTGAATCTATTTTAGGGCTAAATCCGACTTGCGGAAAAGTGCTAAGGGTTGCCAGTAAGAAGAAAATTGAAACGATTGCCTTCATCATTGGTATGTTAAATAATAGTTATAGAAAATTAAACAACAAAAATGTATAAAACATATACCGGATGGATGAAGAGGATGAAAGACCTGGAGGCTGCTCAGGTGTTATCTATAAACAAAATTACTTCATTACAAATATAGAATATTATTTGCCAAATTAATCATGATAAATTTCTTATGCTCTCAAAATACGCTAAAAGGTCAGACATTAATCAACCAGGATCATTTAATCAGCAACATTTTTTTAGTAATTGAAACCTCACCGTTGAGAAGTGAATAAAAATAGACTCCGCTTGGATAGTTTGATGCATCCCAATCTACGCTATA
>JAUQWT010000289.1 GCA_030835005.1 Ignavibacteria bacterium
ACAAACAGTTCACGCAACAGCAATTTTTTTACAGGCAATTACTGGGATAAATATAAAGGTTATGATATCAACAAAGACGGTACGGGTGATGTTTCTTACATGCCGGTTAACCTTTTCAGCAAGATTGTTGAGGAGACTCCGGAATCGGTTTTTCTGCTGAGGAGTTTTATTGTCGATCTGCTTGATGCTGCCGAGAAAGTTGTGCCCGTGTTCATACCCGAGACGCTGATTGATGATGAGCCGAGGATGGAGAGAGTGAATTGAATGATGATTTCGGAATTCGCCTGCCTGCTGCAGGCAGGGATTTGGGATTGCGGACTATTCGGTTATCAGGAACTCTTTGAACGGTTTATGTTAAAGAATAAGATTGCAGGATCAAAATGATAAAGATAAAAGATCTAAAGAAAAAGTTTGGAAAGAATGAGGCACTGAAGGGAGTTTCCCTGGAACTTGGTGAAGGGGAAGTTATTGCCATTATGGGGCCAAACGGTTCCGGAAAAACTACTCTATTGAAATGCATTTTGGGATTGGTAAAGGCGGATTCAGGTGATATATATGTAAATGAGTGTCATGTAAACGGTGAGTGTGAGTACAGAAAGAACGTAGGTTATATGCCGCAATATTCATGCTTCCCGGAAAATCTTAAGGTCAAAGAAGTTATGGCAATGATAAAAGATATCAGGGGTAATCATTGTGTTTATGATGAGGAACTGTTGGAGAGCTTGAAGATCGAAGAAATGAAGGACAAGCAGATCGGGACGCTTTCGGGAGGGATGAAGCAAAGAGTAAGTTGTGCGGCTGCGTTTCTGTTCGGTGGAAGTATAATAATACTTGATGAGCCAACTGCGGGGCTTGACCCGGTATCGAGCGAGCTTGTAAAGAACAAAATTACCGCAGAGAAAGATAAAGGAAAGCTTGTGATAATCACAAGCCATATAGTGAGCGAGGTTGAGTCACTTGCGGGTAGTATTATTTACATGCTCGACGGCAGGATATATTTCGAAGGTACAAAGGAATCGCTTTACACTACGACAGGTGAGGCGGATCTGAACAAAGCTCTTGCAGTTCTGGTAAGCGGCAAAACTGAAAATGAATTCAGACAGGCACAATGACAACACTTAAAATATTAAAATACGTTCTGTATGATGTACTCAGAAGCAAGATGATAATCATTTATACGATCCTGTTATTCTTAATTACATTTGGAATTATATACACGGGAAGAGATGTTTCAAAGGCTGTCATCAGTCTGCTTAATGTAGTATTACTTGTAGTTCCGCTTATCAGCATCATTTTCGGGACGATACATTTTTACAATTCAAAGGAATTCATGGAAATGCTTCTTGCAATGCCGGTAAAGAGGAAGAATATTTTCTGGGCAGAATATGCGGGACTTTCTATTGCGCTTTCTATTGGATTTATTGCCGGAGTGGGATTACCGCTATTGGTCTATGGCGGTGATTCAAGTTCGCTTTACCTGGTAATTGCGGGAGTATTGCTTACATTCATATTTACATCGCTTGCTTTTTTAGCATCTGTAATAAATAAAGATAAAGCCAAGGGAATCGGAATAGCGCTTGTGATATGGTTCTACATGGCAGTTATATTTGACGCGCTTGTGCTGCTGTTCTATTATATGTTCAGTTCGTACCCGCTTCAGAAGGCTACGATAGTTATATCTGCATTAAATCCGGTTGATCTTGCGAGAATCCTTATATTGCTTAAACTTGATATCAGCGCGCTGATGGGATATACCGGCGCTACGCTGCATAATTTCTTCGGCTCAGCATTTGGCGTGATGTTCGCGCTCGGTTTTTTGGTGATATGGGCAGCAGCCCCGACAATGCTTGCGCTTAGAGTGTTTAACAGGAAGAATTTTTGAGATTACGAAATAGTGTTTTTGCAGGGTCTATTCGCAGAAGGACGCTGCATAGAGCAGGGACA
>JAUQWT010000290.1 GCA_030835005.1 Ignavibacteria bacterium
GAATACACAGGTCTGGCGCGTATTGCTGGAATCCTTTGCATCAGAGCAGGCTGCAAGAATGACTGCAATGGATGCTGCAACCACCAACGCCAATGACCTGCTTGTATCGCTGAACCTGATATACAACAGCGCAAGACAGGCGAAGATAACAACAGAACTGCTTGAGATAGTCGGCGGCGCAGAGGCTCTGAAACAGGGGTAGATTGACCAAATAATCGAAAAATGAAAAGGCATCTTGTAAAAGATGCCTTTTTTGTTTGTGGTATTTCCTCTTAACTTTGTTTCTTTTTTTGCCTTTCCAGCGCTTTACGCTGGTCCCGCGTTTCTACTTGGCGAGATTACTTCAATAATACCATTTTTTTACTGTCCACAAATTTCTTGCCATTTGGTTCTTCAGCTTCGATGCGGTAGAAGTATACACCTGATGCGTAATTCATAGCGTTGAATTGAGCAATGTAGAATCCTGCGGTTTTGATTTCGTTATTTACTAATCTAACAACTTCCCTGCCTAAAATATCATAAACAACAATGTTCACTTTTGCATCCCGCGGAATATCATAGTTTATCTTTGTTACCGGATTGAACGGATTCGGATAGTTCTGCGACAGCCTGAATACCAGCGGTATGTTCTCGTTTTCTTTCTTGTCTGAGATTGGCACTGTCGAACCGAATACTTTCTGTATATCACTGCTTACTATCTTCATGTGTTCAATTACATCTTTCGGTCTTTGAGTCTTTATTAAATCTCTAAGTGCCGATCTTTTTTGAAGTTCCTTCTTAGAACCGATATCACCGTTATTTGCTTTTTCTTCAAGGTTTTTAATCTTTTCGCCGTCATTTGTCCTCGAAATATTATACACCTCTTTTACCGAGTTGTTTATCACTTTCCTCTGTTCTTTTGTGAACGGAGATTTGTCGTCATCTCCTTCTTCGTTTTCTCCTCTATATGCTCCGCCTTGTCCCTGAACAAGCAGGCTTGTTGCCATATAATCCCATCTTGCCAAAAGTCCTTCATAAGAGGTTGGATTAGCGTTGATTATCTGTTCAAATCCGCTTAACGCTGAAGTGTACTGCCCAAGCTGTACCTTGCATTTTTGAACAAGATAATGTGATATTTTGACTAGAGCTGTATTTGAACTGTGATTAAGTATCAATTCTTCGTAGAAAGATTTCAGTGATGATACTTCACCCGTATCAGATGCAATTACCGACATGAACAGAGTTTGCAGTGATGCAATACTTTCAGTGCTATCGGGATATGTACTAATCAACTCATAGCATTTTGATTTTGAGTTTGTATAATTCCTATGGCGCATAGCTGTTCTGATTGCATCATATAGTTGTTTCGGTGTTTCGCTTGTGACCGAAGACAATCCACCACCCTGTCCCCCTGAACTTGGAATTGTATCGTACAAACCATTTCCGATATCCACAATATCTTCTTCTGTTGGCAGCGTTGTACTGCAATCATAACTTAAAAATGAAAGAGAAACCTGATCCATACCAACCACTACGTAATTATACGGCAGTGTTGGACTAGTTATTGCAGTGCCGTCCAGCTTAAAGCAGTTATTACGCTGGCGGTACGAGTATGAGCCGTCCCAGAACGAACCGTACATATGATATGCTGACGGTGAGGCAGAAGTAGTTACGTCAAATTTATTCCTGCCGCCATCGGTGAAAAATACTGAATTATCCGTCTGCAAATTAATAGACGAGCCTGAAATATTTGTAATGACATTATATCCTCCAAGCCACGTCGTACCTGAAGGCATCATACCAAGCGAGCTTTCGCCGGAGGTAAATATACCTTTTGATTCAGCCGAAGTATTGGTAATGGTATTTCCGTACAGGTCAGCAGTTGAGAATAAAGTGTTAATTCCAATAGAAAATCCTGTTATTGAATTATTCTTAACAACTCCGCCGGTAACCGTAGAAAGCATTACTCCCGTTGCATAACCGTTTGATGTCAAAGTATTATTCATAACATACAAAGGCACAGTAAGGCCCGAAAATCCCTGCACACATATACCATTTCCGCGGCTGTTATTCATATTGACAGTGTTATAAGTAACGTAAAGACCCGAAAACGGCGACTCGCTTTCTGTATAAACTGCCTGAACACCGCCTGAAGTATCAGATGAACTGTTGAAGATGTTATACCTTATATCAACAAGCGGGCAGTTTAGTGTTTTGATCGCGTAATTAACCTGATTTGACGATATATCCTCAAACTTGGAATTGTATATCTTAACGTTAGTCCCGTTGAATTTGAGTCCGCCCCATTTGTGGCCTGATACTGCTGATTTGAAAATATTCTTATCGTTTGGACCGGTCATTTCGGAAGCATCATCAACAGTGAATGTTCCGCCGTTCATTATTATGCAGGCTGAATCACTGAAAGTAAGCGTGGTGTTTGTCCCTTCAATAACTACATTATGACCGTTGGTGATTATTGTGTCACCAAAAAACATATTTCCGCTCAGTGTATCGTCAGCAACCAGTTCACCCCCTTCCTGAAAAACCGGAGTAAGCTTAAACATTTTTCCCTCGCCCGGCTCAAACCAGCCAAGTGAACCTTGTGTCGTACCAAATTCAACATAACCGTTTATGCCGTTGATATCAAAAGTTTCCGATTCACCTGAAGCGATATCGGTGAGCACATAGGAATTTGTTGCGGGAAGCATGTTCTTATTAAATCTCAATCTTATATATCTCTGGTCTGTACCCGATGACCCCTGAACCGGAACACAGCGCCGGTTAACAAGCATGAAATATCTGCTTTGGTCTCCTAGCGGCGGATTAACAGGTTCGAAAAATCCCATTTCCCAGTATCGCTCATCTTCACAGTCAGCATAAACGGGCCAATCCTGAAAGCAATTGCTTGTGCTTGAAATATTCGGTGCAATACTGGCAAGATCGTTTATATAATAATGGTTTGCGGTTTCACTGTGCACACTGTATCCTGCCAGCCACCGAGTATTGTCAAGTGTTGGCTTCCAATTTCCAAACTTACTCTGCATACTTGCTACGTCACTCCACTTATCCTGTCCGAATAAATTAGAAGTGCGTTTTGAAAAATTCTGATTTGCCAAGTTAAGCAATCCGAACGTATAAAACGTACCGGGGACACTGGCATTTTGATACGGAAGTGAGTACTTGCTTAGAGTGGATGGCTCGGTGAATGATTGATATATATACCAGCCAATACCATCAGCACCGTGGGCTATTGAGAGCATTGCCTGTGCTTCAATTTCCTGGTTAGTTGGTTCACGCATACCGTAATCAAATTTATTCAATGAATTATTCCAGAATAGAACTGAATGCATCTCAGGCTGGACAAACATTGGAATACCGGGATAATAAGTATCACGCTGCTGTCTTGCATGATTTACCTGGTAAATCAGCGAACCCCAATGCCTGGGTTTATCATAAAGGTCATTTTCATTTTCAGGTATAATTGCATACTTATCTCCAAAAGCCTTATGCTGTAAACTGATATTATATTCATCATAATTTGCAGTAAACCAGTACGAAATAAAATCACTCATATTACCGGCATTAAACTGCGGGGGCATTTTAAGGTCACTGATTTCATGAGCATCAAGCGATACACTCTTTATCCCGATATTCTGAAACAGCTTAAGCATTTCTCTGTGTCCAATTGTATTATCTTTCAAGCCTCTTATCTGATGATAGTTTGAAAGCGCAACATGAAGCTGAGCATTTGGATTGCCACCTGAACCGGTCATAACGCCCTTAACATATTCAATGCACGGGATATTAGAATAGTTCATCTCATCTGTGTAAAAACTGTAATTGCTTGGGTTATCAGTAAATGCTGATGCTTCCTGCTTAATATGAGGATCATAATCATGATTGAAAAGTTGGTCTCCATACTTATCATCTACAGTCATTTTATCGAACCAAACATCGGCTTCGCCATACCACCATACATTAAAGCTGACTTTACTTTTAGCTTCCCAGTTACGCCAGTCATTATAATCTTGTTCGGTATTGAGTACATCAGGGTCAGTTGCTCTGCCTCCAGTAACGATATTGTTAATATTCAAAAATATATCTTTATACTCACCTCCATAATATCCTTGACCATTCTTAAAATTTTCTGAATTTATTATAATATTTTTAATTGGATCACCTTTAAAATTTATAACTTCTATTTTAGCAATACGTTTACCATCAGGCACATTGGCATTAATTCTCATCATTGGTTTAACATGCCAGTCTTCCGCATCAGCTTGTGCCCAGTTAGTCAAATCCCCAAACTGAAGGTTCTCATAAATATCCTTAGCAATATACCGGGGTGTAGCATCATTAATTTCACTTACATATAATACTGTCCTGCCCTGGTCAGTCATATACTCTCCGCTGCAGTACTGATAACAAAAGCCGTTGTTTACATCATGAGTACCGTTTACCGGATTAACCTCATAAATCATCCTTTGAGCAAAACAAAGATTCATTATATGAACGGTACTGTACAAACCGCTGAAACCTCCTGAATCAACGGCATCCATATACCATGAGAAATTATCAAGCTGCTGCTGGGTTTTTAATACTCCAAACTGCCCAAACCGGATACTTCCGGGTGAATCGCCGAAGTTGTGAAGCATATTAAAGCCTAATTCATCATAAAACCCGTTACTGATATTGTACTCCATTGTCTGCTCAGGTACCCAGTAATCAACGTAGCTTTTGTTATAAATAATCATCTTAAAATCCTTCTGCTGGGGTGCGGGGGCTGAAATGTTTGAAACATCTGAAACAGATGTAATTCCGGTTTCGTTACTTTCCGTGGTATTCCCGGATTTAATGTACCATGCAGCAAATGTATAATACATAACCGGAATCAGCAAAGCAATTAATCCTTTTTTCAAATAAGTGTTCATGACTTTGAAGGTTATCATGGTTTTGGAATTTAATTGTAAAATAGGTTAGGTTATTATAAATCATTTGTAAAAAAGCTATTATTTAAGAAGAATTCCCCTTATACGGGATTACAGGATAAAGTTTTCTATTTTATCATAAGCATTTTCTTTGTGTCAATCAGATTATCTTCAA
>JAUQWT010000291.1 GCA_030835005.1 Ignavibacteria bacterium
TTACTTAAGGCATACTTCAGAGCTTGTTTCCGGCTGTTTTACGCTACAGGAAAGAATTGTAAATTATTTCCCCGGCAAAGTCCGTTTAACTTTGCACTCAAGAAAATATATTGCAGATCTTTGCATTGAAAAATTCCCTAAAGCAATGATTAATGAGCTTGCTGATGGTGAATATATTTTCTTAAACTCACGTGTGATTTTTAGTTCTGAAAACCTGAAATCACTTGCAAAACTTTTTAAGAAAGAATGTAATACTGCCGTTATTCAGGATAGCTCAATAATTGCTTTTCACCTTACGAAGGATAAAGTTATCCAGTACCGTGAAGTGATAAACGCTGAAGATGATAATCTTATCTCGCCCGCAGATATAGACTGGCTTGGCCTTAAGAAGATTGAATCGGGTAGTTACAAGATCATTATCAACCCGTCTGATCTTATTCTGTATAATGAAGATGAGCTGAATTATGATCTTAATAAAATGCTGAAGGGCAAAAAGAAAATACAAATTGGCAAAAAGTGCCGTATTGCCAAGAATGTAGTTTTGGATACAGGCGGAGGGAAAATACATATTGGTAATAATACTGTAATTGAACCTTTTGCATATATCAAAGGTCCTGTTTACATTGGAGAACACTGCACAATACGGGCGGGAGCACAGCTTTACGGGCCTGTAAGGATTGGCAGTCATTGTAAAGTATCGGGAGAAATAACATGTTCAATCCTTCATTCCTATGTGAATAAGCAGCATTTTGGGTTCCTTGGACATTCATATTTAAGTGAATGGGTGAACCTTGGTGCAGGGACAACAACAAGTAACCTTAAAAACAACTATTCAAAGATAGTTTTAGATGTTAGTGATGAAAAAGTGAATACAAATTCGATCTTTTTGGGAAGTATTATTGGCGATCATACTAAAACCGGAATTCAAACTATGCTTAATACAGGAACAATTGTTGGGATATCTTCAAATCTGTATGGCGCAGGGTACCACTCCAAGCGTATCCCCTCTTTCAGCTGGGATGATGCTTCATCAAACGAAAATATAGCGTATGACCTTGAAAAGGCCATCAGTACTGCAAGAATTTCTATGAAACGTAGAGATGTAGAAATGAGCGGTGTGTATGAGAAAATGCTGAGAGTTATATACGAAAAGAAAGAAGAAAGTACTATTTGATGAAAGTATCTTCGAAGACCAAAAAGCTGGTTGACGTTTTGAATGGGTATTCCGGCGGAAAGTTAAAAAACATTGATGATCTTTCGCTATTAATTGAAATTGCAGAGGTTTCAGGTAAAGACAAGCTTTTCTATGACATTCAGTTTGCAGCAAAGTACTTAAACGGACTTGGTAAGATACTTCAAAGTAATGTATCGCTGACAACCAGTAAAGGCACGAGCGGCAACGGCACGCCACAACCCAGCGCAGAGGAAACCAGAGCTAAAATAATGGAAGAGTATAAGAATAACATGACAAAGCTGACAGTTTACTTAAAGGATCTTTTAATGGAGGCAGATGAAAATACAAAAAAAGAAATTGAAGAAAAATATCTCTCATTAAACAGAACTTCTCTTGTTAACCTTACAACTTTAATATACGATTTAAGCTGGCTTAAAAGATATTACAACAGTAAAAGAATTTAATTGATCTGATTGCTAATCGGTAAGGCAAAGTAGAACTCACTGCCTCTGCCCTGTTCTGATTTTACCCAGATTCTTCCGCCATGCGCTTCTACAAACTCTTTTGAGATTGCAAGTCCCAACCCGACACCTTTGTTTTGCTTTTCGATATTTGCAGTATTAATCTGCACGAATTTATCAAATATACGATCAAGATATTCAGGCTTAATCCCCGCACCACTATCTTTCACACAAAAAACGATCTCGTTTTCGCTCTTTTTGACAGAAAGTTTCACTATATCGTTTTCTTTGGAGTACCTGATCGCATTTCCAAGCAGGTTAATAATTACCCATGCTACTTTGTTTGCATCGACATTTAGTTTCGGCAGATTTTTTTCAGCCTCTAATTGAAAATCAATCTTGTTCTGTTCAAACTGCATGATCAGGGGAGTTACTGCAGAATCTATTATATCATCAATACTAACAAGTCCGTATTTATATATTTCACCTCCCGACTCCAGCCTCGAGAGGTTTAATAGCTCATTGACCATTTTCAATAACCTTTTAACTTCGTCCTTCATTGAGTCAGTTATCTTTTTCTGTTCGGGGTTTAGGCTTCCTATCCTGCTATCCTGAATTAAACGTAAGCTCATATTCATTGCAGCAAGCGGAGTCTTAAGTTCGTGTGATACGGTTGCAACAAATCCGGATTTCACTTCATCAAGCTCCTTAAATCCTGTTACATTCTTAAGAACAATAATAGTACCGAGTATCTTTTTATTATCAAATTCATCAATGACCCTGCTTATTTCTTTGAGGAAGAATTCTTCCTTATCCCTGTAAACGATCCTGAGATAATTCAGTTTTTTTTCATAATTCTTGTTTGAATGGACCGCCGGGTCAAGATCACTTACCAGGCTTTTGATAAGGTTGTTATCATCAGCTGAATTTATAATATTTCTGCCGATCAAATCCGTTTTTGAAAGTCCGATAAGATCTGAACCGACATTATTTGTCAAAATTACATTTGAGTTTTCATCAAGCACAATAATGCCATCACGCATGTTCTCAACAATTGCTTCAGTCCGCTTCTTTTCAGCAATAAGTTTTTCTATGTTAGTCTGCTCATATTCACTCAGTTTTTCAGCCATTTTGTTGAATGAAGCAGCAAGTACCCCAAGCTCATTGCGTGATCTGACTTCCAGTCTCTCGGTATATTTCTTGTTGGCAATGGCCTCGACCTTCTTTGTCATTTCAAGGATCGGGTTTATAACATTCCCGGGTATCCTGACCAATGCAATAAGAACAATAAGGACAGATACACCAGCAATAATGATCATATAGATCTCCGTACTTTTAGAGATATTCCTTGAATTCTCATTTTTGCGAAGCATAGCCTTTTCGTTAAGGTTTAGCAGCTCAAAACAATAGGTCTTTACTGATTTATATTTTGGCAGTAGGACCGATAAATAAAAAGATACATCTTGAGACGAAGCAGAATTTGTCAATTGTATATACTCTTCATAATCTTTCCTCAGCAAAACCAGTAAATCCTTTTCCCCTTTTTCAGTGATATTGCTCTCACAAATCATAAGGTATTTAATGAAATTATCCTTACCCGAATCATATTCACCGGAGGCAAAATTCTTTTCGCTTTCAACATTAGAAAGCAACAAGGCGCGGGAGTTATCGATCTTATCAAGATTATCTATCAGGTGTTTGGCTGACTCAATGCTAAGGTAATTATCCTTAAGTATTTTCTCTGAGGCGCTGTTTAATCTTTCAATGAAATAAATACTGAATCCGCTCAATAGTACAATAATGACCGCCATTATAATATACCCAAGCAGAATCCATGTTTTTAGTTTTGTATTCATGACTTCAAGTGACTATTTCAAGATCACAATCTCTTTCTTCTAGCTCTTCCATTAATTTATTAATAATATTACCTTTTAGTAGTTTTTTGAAAGAAAGTCCGCGTGAAGGTTTTCCGACAACAATTTTTGTTATATCCTTTTGGGAAGCGTACTCCATGATTCCGTCAACTATGTTTTTGGCTTTGAGCTTATCGGTTACCGCACCCAATCCGGTTGCCATTTTGAAGTTATTGATTAGGTGCCTCTGCAGAGCAAGATTAAGGTTTTCGAATGAATCCCTTTCAGTTTCAATGTACAATACATACCAATATGCATCCAGCTTATCGGCAATACGTGAGCTGTTGCGTATTATCTTTTCATTTTTCTTGAAATCGTCACCTATACAAACGAGGATCCTCTCCGGCATTGATCTTTCGGACCTGGGCACTTCATAAGAGATTTTTTTCTCGACTTGGTCTGCAACTTCCCGCAGGGCTAACTCTCTCAACTGAAGCAAGTGTTCTTTTTTAAAGAAGTTATTCAGCGCCGTTTCGATCTTATCTTTCTTATAAATCTTGCCTGCTTTCAGACGGGCGATCAGCTCATCTGCGGTCAGATCTATATTAACAACTTCATCGGCTAAAGCGATTATCCTATCGGGCACAGTTTCAGAAACTTCAATACCGGTTATCTCCTGAATTACCGGATTCAGGCTTTCAATATGCTGGATATTCAATGCACTTATAACACTTATTCCGTTAAACAGTAACTCCTCAACATCTTGATAACGTTTTTCATTTTTGCTTCCGGGCAGGTTAGTATGTGCCAGTTCATCAACAATTGCTGCCTCCGGCCTTCTGCGTATGAGGGCATCCAGATCAAACTCCTCTATTTCCTTTCCCTTGTAATAGACATTCTTTCTTGGAATAGCCGGCAATCCAGCAAGGAGCTTTTCGGTTTCAGATCTCCCATGAGTTTCTATATATCCTATCACTGCATCAACTCCACCGCCGATCAGGTCATGGGCCTCAAGCAGCATACGGTAACTTTTGCCAACGCCTGCGGCAAGCCCAATGTAGATCTTGAACTTTCCTTTTCTTGAGCGCTTAACAAGTTCAAGAAATCTCTCGGCTTCAGGGTTAATATTTATCTCTTTTTCAGCCAAATTAATTGGAATGACAAACCCCTGTTTAAAAATAAACAGGAGTTTTAACTAATGTTATGCTTTTATTTATCATTCTTAT
>JAUQWT010000292.1 GCA_030835005.1 Ignavibacteria bacterium
AGATTTCATTTTATTGCGTTAACACTCTTACTCGTCAGCGGGTCCTTACTTTCTCAATCATGGCATAGTTTTTACAATGGAACGGGGGATGCTGACGATGAATCCCGCTCGGTTTGTGCTGATGACAGCGGTAATGTATACATTACAGGTTTCAGTATGGGAGCAAATTCCAATTTTGATATTGTTACAATTAAGTACGGCGAAAAAGGAAATGTTCTTTGGGTAAGAGTCTTTAACGGTACAGGCAACAGTGAGGACAGAGCTTTTGGAATAGTTCAGGATGAGTATGGTTTCATTTACGTTGGGGGATTTACTACTTCAACAGGAAACAATGAAGATATTATACTTTTAAGATATAATGCAGCAGGTACTTTAAGCTGGTCAAAAACCTATAATCATTCAGGCACTTCTTCAGACCGGGCCTGGGGAATTGTAGTTGATAATTCAGACCGCGCATATATTTATCTCACCGGTTGTACCCTTTCAGGCAGCAATTATGATTATTTGACTGTAAAGTACAGAGATGACGGGTTTTTCAAATGGGCTAATACATATGACAGAGGCTCTTCATCCGATGACAGGGCATTGGGAATTGTAGTTGATATTTACGGGAACGTAATTGTTACGGGTTCAAGCCAGGGAAGTACATCAGGGTTTGATTATTACACAATAAAGTACAATTCAGATGGGGCATTTATTTGGTCCAAACGCTACAATGGCTCAAATAACGGAGAAGACAGAGCTTTCGGAATTGTCTGTGACCACCTGAATAATATAATCGTTACCGGTTACAGTATGCGCAGCACATCGATCGAATCAAGAGATATAGCAACAGTTCAGTACGATAAAAACGGAACCACCAAATGGACAAAGATATATAACGGGCCTGAAAACTCAACAGATGATGCTTTCGGAATTGTAGTGGATAACCTTGATAACATATACATAGCGGGCTCTACCAAAAAATCAAATACATCCGAAGATATCCTGGCATTAAAATACAACCAGTCCGGAACAGAGAAATGGGCTTCAATTCATAACTCCGGAGGTACAAATTCTGATTTAGCATACTGCCTTAACGTTGATACGGAAGGCCAGTATGTTTATCTTGCGGGCTCAAGCATTGTCACGGGTAATGAGATGATCTCAGTTGCAAAGTTCAATTCACTCGGAGAGTTCCAGCAGTCAATTATTTACCCGGGAGGCGGCCGTGCAACTGATGTTACTCTGAATAATCTAAACAGCGTGTTCCTTGGAGGTTATTATGTCAACAACACCTCCGGCTCTATGGCACCAAATAAAGATTACGTTGCTATGGAGTTTGCAAACGGACTGATCACAATAACTGCAGTTAATGGAAACGGTGAAGTGCCTTTGGAATTCGGGCTTTATCAGAATTATCCGAATCCATTCAATCCTTCAACTTCGATCAAGTATGATATCTCTGAATCGGCATTTGTGAAACTCGTAATTTACAATGTTACCGGAGAGGAAATTGCAGTACTTGCACAGAAGCAAATGAAACCTGGGCAATACGAGATCAGCTTCACTCAAAATGGTCTGCCATCCGGAGTGTATTTCTGCAAACTATTCGCAGGTGAAAAACAATTTGTAAGAAAAATGATCCTTGTGAAGTGATTAAAAAGGGGCTGAAGAGCCCCTTTTTGGTTCTACTTCGCGCTTTGATCAGCCTGCATCATACCGAAGAGATTGCCTTCCACATCCTTAAAATAGCATAGCCAACCTACCCCGGGTACTGCCATTTTGGGAACTTCCAGTTTTCCGCCATTATCCTGAACCCTCTTTATATATTCATCAAGGTCCGGTACATCAATGGTATTAACAACAACCGGTTCTCCTTTGCTCTTTACAAAACCCCCATTGATACCGGGAGTATTTTTATCGCCGGTTTCTATTAGCCAATATTCCCGGCCTCCCCATTGGTTAAATTTCCAGTCGAAAACCTTTTCATAGAAGCTTCTGACTTTAACTGTATCGCCCGTAACAATTTCAAAATGCAATACTCTTGGCATTGATCCTCCTTTTTGCTGCATCTGTTTTATTGAAATATAAGCCGAGGGTGCCCAAAAATAACTTCTTATCATTAAAACTGCAACCTTCCCTAATTGACCGGCGTCTAACTGATATGAAGGGAATCATAATGATGTTGAATCTGAAAATGAAGACGGTCGAAAAGATTGTTGCGGCGCTGCTTTTTGTGGATCTGGCAATTTTTTCGATAATGTGCTTCAGTTATTATCTGAATTTCTAAAATAAGGAATTGCCTCATTTACAATGTTAAGTGATTACCTCCGCTTGACAATTCAAGGAATAAAGTGATTTATTCCTTGTTTTTTTTTAAAACAAGGATCTCTAACTACCCTATAAATGAAGCTATTACGAGGAAGATACCGTAAACGCATTATAAAGTAACTGAATCTACTACACCATTCTTTCACCTTACGAGTGAGACTCAAAAACTTTTGTTGTGTAAAAAACCTCAAAAACAGGGCATAAATGAGAAAAAATTTGCAGAAATCTACCGTAAAGGTAGTAATATTTAGCTCATAACGAATGCTGTGACCACTTTATTATGGGAAATTTGATAAATTTGCCTTGTAAACAGAATAGCTATATACCAGAAAATGAAAACAATTAAGAAAAATACTGCGGAAAAAATGAAAAAGGTTTTTATTGCTTTATTGTTTGGATTATGCACCTTCAATCTATATTCTCAATGGGCTTCCAGTTATTGGGGCAACTCTCAGGGCGATTTTAACATTCTGAATGCAAAAGGTATGGCTGTTACCACCGACCGGTGGAACAAATGTTACGTTGCAGGTTATGTTATGTCCGAAGCAAACGGAAATGATATTGTATTAATAAAGTATGATAATGACGGCGATACTGTTTGGGTACGCTCCTATAATGGAACAGGAAATTCTGAAGATAAGGCTTTTGGAATAGTCACAGATTATGAAGGCGATGTTTATGTGACCGGTTCAGTTACAGTTGCCGGAAGAGGTTTAGAACTTGTACTCTTAAAATACAGAAAGAACGGGAATCTGCTCTGGGTTAGGACTTATGGTGCAACCGATCAGATGCTGGATGATGAAGGACTTGCAGTTACACTGGATGAATACGAGAGGATATGCGTTGCCGGTTATTGCACAAATTCAGACGGAAGCAGTGATATTTTGATACAGAAATATTCCTCTTCAGGAGAGTTATTGTTCACCAATAAATATGATGGTGAAGACAATTTGGACAGCAAAGGATACGGAATTGCAGTCAACAGTAATAACGCTATATATGTATCCGGATTTGTAACAACAACTGAAGGACAGGAAGATATAGCGGTTTTAAAACTCAACCAAAGCGGCAATATTGCCTGGGCAAAGGTCTATGAAGGCAGTCCGAGCAGCGATAAGGCCTTTGGAATTACTGTAGATGAATTTGATAATGTTTATGTAGCAGGATACGTTTCGGAAAACAGCACAGGCAGTACAGATGCTGTACTCCTGAAATATAATGGTGCCGGAACAGTTAAATGGGAAAGATCATATAACGGTGAAGGTTCTATCACGGAAGATAAGGCGTGGGGCATTGTGGTTGATGAGGATAATAACAGCGTATACATTACCGGACAGACTTCGACACTCACAAGCAGCCTTGATTACCTTACCATAAGATACAGTTACAGTGGTGCAAGAAGATGGGTCTCGAAATACAACGGAACAGGCAACGGAAGTGACTATGCAAATGCTATAGCATTGCTCCCCGGGAACAAAGTCATTGTCACGGGTGCAAGCTGGGGCACAAACGGTAATCACGACTATGCAACGGTAAAGATCAATAATAACGGACATAACACTGAAACAAACAGGTACAGTTATGCAGGCAACAGTGATGATATTGCAAAGGATGTTGCTGTTTCGAAAAATAACAGTAGTACAGTGTTTGTGACAGGTTACAGCGAGCTTATTGTAGACGGCCCGAATAATCAGTGTGCAATTTCGACCGTAATGGTAAGGGATGAAAGCGGTGAAAAACAGGTTAATTCAGTTATTCCTGATGTTTTTACACTTTATCAGAATTACCCGAATCCGTTCAATCCTTCAACTACCATTAAGTTTGAGCTTCCTGAAGACGTAAAAGTAAGGCTGGTTGTTTATGATGTAGTTGGGAAAGTGGTAGATATTCTTGCAGATCAGAATATGGAAGCTGGAAATTACAGCATCACGTATACTAGTAAAAACCTGGCCTCGGGAGTGTATTTCTATGAGCTCATTGCCGGGGATTACAGAGATGTAAAGAAAATGACATTAATAAAATAAAACCCTGAAAGATTAATATTCACAACACACAGTACAAAGAAATATGAACTCAACCTCAACAAAATATAAAGCCTTCGAAGAAGTTGACCTGCTGAATAAGCAGGCGCAGGAAGCCCGAAAGACCAACTGCAGCAACTCTCTTGCGATAAGTAAACAGGCAATAGAAGCAGCATCCGTGCTGAAATATGAGGAAGGGCTGGCTAAAGCTTACTACAATGCAGGTATTGCAAGCAGGTTATCATCCAACTTTGAAACTGCTTTGCAGTATTATAATGAAGCTTTGGCATTAAACCGCAGGTTAAGAGATAAAAAATCCGAAGCAACAACACTTAACTCCATGGCTAATGTTTACCTTGGGTTGAGTGATTTTAAGAATGCAATTGAGTATTATGATGAGTGCATATTTGTTGCACAATCCACCGGCGATCTTAAGTTTGAAACGACCGTACTTACAAATAAAGGACTGGCATACCAGCAGTTTGGTGATCTGAAAGCCTCGCTGAACAGCTTCTTCGAGAGCCTCAGTATCTGTAAGAGCGCGGATATTCCCGTCCATTACGCATTGTACAATAACATCGGGATAGTTTACCTTGAAATTGAGAGATATAATGAAGCAATGACTTATTTCATAGAGGCTCTCAAGAAAGCTACAACCTGTAAAAATGTAATTGACGAAAGCTTTACCCTTGCCAATATTGGCAGGACGTATATCTATCTCGGCGATTTTTCAAATGCTATCACTTACCTGTGCGAAGCAGTTATAATAATGAAGAAATTCGGCAACCGCCAGGCTGAGTGTCAGGTCTACGCAAATCTCGGCAAGGCGTTCATGAAAATGAGAAGTTATCCTGAAGCAATTAAGTATTACAACAGGTCACTGAAATATTATAAAGAAATTGGAGATCTGAGCTCAGTTTCTCACACTCTTTGCGAGATAGGCGAGCTTTACTTTGAGCTGAACGATTACAAAACAAGCAAAGATTTCTTCAATGAAGGGCTGGTAATTTCTAAACAGATTAATGATGTTGTTAATATAGTGAGGATAAATACCGGAATAGCCAGATTGTATCTCAAATTCCGCGATACTGAAAAAGCATCCGAGCTGCTTTCTGCGGCAGAAGACCTGGCATCATCAAGAGGATGTTATAAAGAGCTTAGCAAGATCTTTAAGATCTACAGCGAAACCTACGGCTCAGCCGGAAGGACCAAAGAGGCACGTGAATCGCTTGAAAAGCATTATTCTTACCTGCAGAAGCTCATTTCTCTTGAAGAAGAAGGCAAACTGCAGGCACTGATACTTGGTCACATCTCTCCTGAAATCAGTAACAATGGCGGGCAAAACGGTTCTCAGCAAAAAGCCGGCAAAGAAAGTATGCTTGTAACTGCAGCAATTTGATTGATTTTGATTCTATTCATCATCCCCCCGCGGCTTCGGCCGCTTTTTTTTTGCCATTATTGCACTGTACCTTGAA
>JAUQWT010000293.1 GCA_030835005.1 Ignavibacteria bacterium
TAATCTTCAATGGTAGAGTAAGCTGTAATATAGGAGTTGGTTTCAAGCTTGCATTTTCTCCCAATTGTTGTGAAGTTCTCTATTGTACAGCTTCTGCCAACGATGGTAAACTCCCCTACTTTAACATCTTCCCTTACGGCAGCAGAGTCTGCAATAAGTACATTATTTGCAATTTCGCATCCTGTGTATACAACTACCTGCGCGCCTATAAGGCATTCGTCACCAACCTTCGCGGGCTCATATTTCTTATCTGATTTGAATATACTCCGCTTTGACCTAAGCGGCTCTTTGCCTATTACAGTATTATCATCTATCCTTACGCCGTTTCCGATGACTGTTCCGTTATGTATAACTACGTTGTGCCCTATGGAACAATTGTCACCAATCACAACACCCGCTTCAATAACGCAAAACTTTCCGCATTTGAAACCGCTTCCGGTTTTCGCGGATTTATCAATATATATACTGTTTTCTTCTACTGTAATTTTTCCTGTTTGCATTGTATTTTTTAATTCTATCTTTAAATATACACATGGTTTAAAGGCATTTCAAATCAATAATTTACGGCCAAAATGTAAGAATTATTCCATTATTGAAATTAATGAATACCTTTAGCATATTTGCAGGAAGATTCAAAATATTACATTTCTCACTATAATACGGAGGTTAACTTATGACATTTCTTTTCACAGCACGCCATTTTAAAGCTCATGATACACTGAAAGAATTCGCCGAAGCAGAGTGCCACAAGTTTTCAAAATATTACGATGGGATAATCAAAACAGAAGTGATCTTAAGTTACGATAAACCCGAAAACAGCATAAAACACGCAGAAGTAATCGTCCACGCCAGGAACAATCAAACCTTTACGGCTAAAGAATCATCAGATGATTTTATGAAGTCAATTGAAGCCTCGATGAGTAAGATCGAAACTCAGGTAAAGAAGTACAAAGATAAACTAACGGATCATAATGCAGATAAAGCTGTAAAGAACTTCGAAGAAAAAGAATAACTTATGAAGCATCTTCACAAAGTTCTTAAGAACATTGAAACAGTCCGCAAAGAAAAGATCACTGTAGATTTTTTCTACAATGCAGCAAAGGACAGGTTTAAGCTTACTAAAATATCAGAAGGTGAGATAGGGCTGGATAAGATAATCCGCGATCAGCATATCCACCGTCCCGGCCTTGCGCTTGCAGGGTACACTGCTTTGTTCACTTTTGACCGGGTACAGATACTCGGAAATACTGAGATGCGTTATCTAAGGCAGCTATCCCCTGAACAGCGAACAAAGGCACTCAAGAAATTCTTTTCATTCAACATGCCCTGCATCTGTGTAACTTTCAACAATAAACCAAGCGATGAGTTCATGGAAATGGCAAACAAGAAAAATATTGCCGTTTTCTTAACTCCCCTTGAAACTACCAAGTTCGCGTATTTTATCAGCGATTTCCTTGATGACCAGTTCTCAACACAGGTTGCGCTTCATGGCTCATTTGTTGATGTCTATGGCGTTGGGCTCTTGTTCTACGGAAGAAGCGGCATAGGCAAAAGCGAAATTGCACTTGATCTGGTTGAACGCGGACACCGCCTTGTAGCTGATGATGTTGTTATGATCTCCCGCAAGGGTGACGGCATCTTAATGGGTACAGGCACTGAGCTAGTTAAGCACTTTATGGAGATCCGAGGCCTTGGTATAATTGACGTCAGGAGTGTTTTTGGCATCAGGGCAATCAGGTTTCAGAAAAGGGTTGAGCTATTGGTTAACCTCGAAGAATGGGACCCCAAGAAAGAATACACGCGCACCGGGCTTGATAACGAAATGATGGACATGTTAGGCGTTGAACTTCCTTTCGTAAGGCTTCCGATTTTCCCGGGAAAGAATATCACAGTGATCTCCGAGATAATTGCTTTGAACTATTTATGCAAGCATTACGGCTATGATGCAGCAAAGGCTTTAAGCGAAAAGCTTGAGCATGCAATAAACACTAAATCTAAACTCAAAGACGCGAACATAGGTTATGAACGCTCTGTGGAATACCTGGAACACGACTTTGAGTAATTAACTAATTCAAAATGAAAAAGAATTTTGCTTTTCTGCTCTCGTTTGCCCTTCTTGTAACACTTTCGTTTAGCTGCGGTAAAAAGGAAACCTCCGAAAAAAAGGAAGGTGAAGATTACTCTAAAGTTGCGCCAACAGATACTACCGGTGCAGTTTTCGGCGACTGGATAATCCAGCGTGAGTTAGCAGACCCTCAAAGCCTGAATCCGGTTGTACTTCAGGATGCCACTGGCAGGGAGTTTTCCCTCCATGTTTTTGAAAGGCTGATGTGGGCTGCCGGAAGAGAGTCTTATGATCTCGTTCCGTGGATCGCAGAGTCTTTCCCCGAGGAAACTCCGGACCATTTGAATTATACTTATAAGTTAAAGAAGAATGTAACATTTTCAACTGGCAAGCCATTGACGGGAAGAGACGTTGTGTTTACTTTTAAGGCAATGATGAATCCGCTTGTAGATGCAGCGCAATCAAGGCAGGCAATTGATATGCTGAAAAATGTTGAGCTTGTAGGAGGCGATGAATACACTGTTAAATTCACTTTGTCCCGGCCATTTTTTAAAGCAGTATATGCCCTCTCCGATTTCCAGATAATGAGTAAAGATGCTGCCGACCCGGAAGGGCTGACAGATAAATATACTTTTGCAGAATGCAAAGATGTGGCAACTGCTCAGAAAAATCCCGATATGAAGAAATTCGCAGATTTCTTCAATTCACAGGAAGCAAACCGTGACCCGAAATACCTGATAGGTTCAGGTCCATATATTTTTGAAAAATGGGATACCGGCCAATGGGTTTATTTTAAGCGCAACCACAATTACTGGAACAAAACTGCAATCCACGGAATGGCATACCCTGAAAAACTGATAATAAAAGTAATTCAGGATCAAAGTGCTGCAACGGTTGCTGCAAAGAATAAAGAGATCGATATTATGTACGTGGTTAAGCCAATGGATTTTGTAAAAGAGCTTGATAAGCCTGAGCAGTATTCAATGAAAAAGGCTGACCCTTTTGAACCCCAGTTTGTTTATATAGGTTATAATATGAACAACGTTTTTTTCAACGATTTGAAAGTGCGCTGGGCAATGGCTTACTTGGTTGATCGTAAACTGATCATTGAGAAAATTCAGTACGGGCTTGCAGTGCCTATTTCAAGTCCGGTCTATTTTGGTGATGTCAAAAATTTTAATCCTGATCTTCCGCTCATTGAGTTCAATCCGGATAAGGCAAAAGAACTCTTAAGCGAAGCCGGCTGGAAAGATAGCGATGGCGACGGCATCCTGGACAAAATGATAAACGGAAAAAAAGTTGATTTTAAGTTTACTTACCTGTTGAATACAAATGAATCACGAAAACAGACAATTCTTGTTGTTGCAGATGCTTTGAAGAAAGTTGGCATTATTGCAGAAATACAAACACTGGAATGGTCTGTCTTCCTCGACAAAATCAAAAAGCATGAGTTTGATGCACTCATGGGCGCGTGGGTACTTTCAGATTACCCGCCTGATCAATACCAGCTTTTTCATTCTTCTCAATCTAAGAACGATGGAAGCAACTACGGAAGTTACAGCAACCCTATTGCCGATAAACTGATGGAGGAATACAGAAGTGAGTTTGATGAAAATAAGAGGATAGAAATTACAAAGAAACTGCAGAAAGTACTGTATGACGACCAGGCGTATACTTTCTTGTGGACTCCTAAGGCGAAGTATGTTTACTCCGATAGATTTAAAAACGTAAGGTGGTACCCTACACCTCCAACTGCTTACCATACTCCGGAGTGGTGGGTTCCAGCAGGACAAAGGAAATACCAGGGAGATAAGTAGCATTTCCCGGCAATTGACTGCCTGATCAGAAATTTGCCAAAGAATCATCTTTGAAAGTAAAAAAAGACGGATTTTGCAGTTGAAATTTACTTTTTTATAGATAAATTGCGGTTCATACATCAAAAAATTAGAAATTTTTACCAATTTAAACGGATATCTTTCAACTATGATTAAATTCAAGTTAACTGCCCTCCTAGCAGTTGTTTTTTCCGCTTTATTAATGGTTGGTTGCGGAGGAAAGACCTCACAGCAAAACAATACAAATACATCATCAAATGATCTCGAAAAAGTTGATACAGCAAGTGCGGTATCTGGTGATTGGCTTATTATAAGGGAAATGTCAGATCCTGAAAAGCTAAACCCAATTGTATCAAATGATGCCACTGCATCAGAGATATGTTCCTATATATTTGAATTTCTTTTAACACAAAACAAGGAAACTTATGAACTGGAACCGGGCTTAGCGGCATTACCTGAAGTATCCCCGGATAACTTGACTTATACATTTACAATTAACAAAAACGCGAAGTTTTCTGATGGTCACCCGCTTACTGCTGCTGATGTGATATTTACTTTGAAAACGATAAAGAATCCATTAGTGGATGATGCTGCAACTAGGAATTATTTCGAAACAGTTGAAAAAGCTGAAATGGTTGATAACGATCCTTATAAAGTAAGATTTGTCCTTTCAAAACCTAATTGGAGAGGAGTTTACACACTGGCAGGCGTGCAGGTAATAGCAAAACACGTTCTTGATCCCGGAAATGTAACTGATAAATTCACTTGGGATGAATTAAAAGATATAAAGGCTGCTGCAAAAAACCCTGAGATGCAGAAATTTGCTGACTTCATCAACTCTCAGGAAGTTTCAAGGCAGGCAAAATATCTTGTTGGTTCAGGTCCGTATAAATTTGAGAGGTGGGATACCGGCGCAGGTGTTACGCTTGTCAGGAACGATAATTACTGGGGCAACTCCGTTGTCACTCCTAATTACCCGCAGAAGATAATCTTTAAGATCATTCAGGATAATTCCGCAGCTCTTGTAGCAGCAAAGAACAAAGAGATTGACGCAATGTATGTTATAAAACCATCAGATTTTTATAAAGATCTTGAAAATCCTGACCAGTTTAATCTTGTTAAGGCAAAACCATACGAGCCGGCATATTCCTATCTTGCATGGAATCAACTCAACCCGCTTTTCCAGGATAAAAAAGTCAGGTTGGCTCTATCCCACCTTGTAGATAGAAAAACTATTATTGATAAAGTTCTTTTCGGTGATGGAATTCCTATTCAATCTCATATTTTCTATAAAAACACAAAGCTGTTAAAAGATGATTTGCCGGTCATACAGTATGATCCGGAAAAGGCTAAAAAGCTGCTTGAAGAAGCCGGCTGGAAAGATACAGATGGAGACGGAGTTCTTGATAAAGTTATTAACGGCAAAAAAACTGATTTCAAATTTACCTTCTTAAGCAATACAAATCCAACACGCAAACAAATACTGCTGGTAGTTGTAGATGCTTTGAAGAAAGTTGGCATTCAGGCTGAAGTTCAGGAACTTGAATGGTCAGTTTATCTTGATAAGACAAAGAAACATGAATTCGAAGCAACATATTCATCATGGACATCACCTACTACTCCTCCCGATCCGTACCAGATTTGGCATTCATCCCAATCTGAAGGAGAAGGAAGCAATTACATCAGTTTCAAGAACAGGAAGAATGATAGTCTAATAGAAGCTTACAGGAACGAAATGGATGAAAACAAGAGGATAGCGATCATTAAAGAATGGCAGCAGCTTATACATGATGAACAGCCGTATTCTTTTCTCTGGAGCCCAAGGGCAAGATATATATATGACAAGAGATTCAGGAATGCCAGATGGTATAATATACAGCCCAGCCCTTCGTATAATGAGTGGTGGGTACCCTCTGGTTCACAGAAATATACTCAAAACAAGAACAATTAAACGTAAGTGAATGTCAACTTATATCGTTAAAAGAATATTGTTGTTTATTCCAACGCTTATTGCAATCACAATAATTACGTTTACTATTTCCCGTTTGGCGCCGGGAGATCCTACGGAGTTAAAGGTTGGTGTTAGCGGTGAGAATATGAAGGCCGATGAAAAAAGTCAATTGAACCAGCAGGCCAAAGATTATTACAAGCAGAAATGGGGACTTGATAAATCAATTCCGATGCAGTATCTGATATGGCTTGGGAATATGGCTACCGGTGATTTTGGCAATTCATTTGTTGATAACAGGCCGGTTATGAGCAAGATAATGGAAAGGATACCGGTAACAGCTTCGATAGCGTTAATGATCATATCTCTGAGTTACCTCATTGCTATTCCGATCGGGATCTATTCTGCAGCGAGGCAATACAGTGCAATTGACAGGTTTTCGACGTTTATGCTATTTGTTTTCTATTCACTGCCTTCTTTCTGGGTGGCAACTATGGCAATAGTATTTCTGGCTAATGTTGAATATATAAAGATATTCCCGACTTCCGGACTCTATACTCTAGGCTCTGAAAACTGGACTTTCTTGGAGCGTGCATGGGATAGAATATATCATTTGATATTACCTGTAACTTGCGGCTCGCTGGCCAGCTTTGCGTTTCTTTCAAGACAAATGAGAGGCAGCATGCTTGAGGTGATCAGGCAGGACTACGTTAGAACTGCACGGGCAAAAGGGCTGACCGAAAGAACAGTTGTACTTAAACATGCTCTCAGAAATTCGCTTATACCTATTATTACATTGCTGGGTGGTATATTGCCGGCACTTGTTGGTGGATCTGTCATAATTGAATCGATTTTCAGCATACCTGGGATCGGACAGCTTGCATTTCAGGCTTTAGTTGCGAGAGATTATCCTTTGATTATGGCTGAGCTTGTACTTGCTGCAATACTCACAATGCTTGGGCTGTTGCTGGTTGATATTTTATATGCTATTGTTGATCCAAGAATTGCATTTTCAAAGAAATAGAAATTATTTATTCATTAATGGCTGATAGAAAAGTATCTGAAAACGAATTCATAGGCGATAACACTATGGTTGGCGGCCCCGTGCCACAGGTCATGGTTATGGAAGGAAATGAAATTCCTTCAAATGGAAAAGATTCAGGCAAACGAAAAGTTGATCAGACATATTGGTCATTAGTAAAACACCAGTATAGAAAAAATAAGCTTGCCGTTGCTGCACTTTATGTTGTATTTTTCCTTGTTTTGATGGCACTCACAGCTGATTTTGTTGCCAATGATAAGCCGCTTTACTGTAATTACAAAGGCGAAATCTTTTTGCCCGTTTTTAAGGAATACATGGTTGGGCTTGGGCTTTCAAAATGGCAGGGCGATTTTCTGAATGCAGATTGGAAAACCCTGACGTTTGAAACAGCTATATGGCCACCAATTAGGTTCGCTCCTTCAAATGTGGATCTTTTTAACACTTCGGCCACACCATCGCTGGAGAGCGGACATTATCTTGGAACTGACGGCATCGGAAGGGATGTTCTCGCAGGATTGATCCATGGTTCGAGAGTCTCTTTATCAGTAGGATTTATCGCGGCAGGTATTGCGATCTTTATCGGTGTGCTTCTGGGCTCGATCTCCGGATACTACGGAGGTAAGATCGATCTGGTCATAATGAGGTTCGTTGAGATCATGCAGTTGTTTCCTGCGTTTTTTCTTATAATCACAATAGTTGCATTGTACGGCTCAAGTATCTGGTATATTATGATTGCCATTGGGCTTACCAGCTGGACCGGTAATACAAAGCTTGTGAGGGGTGAGATACTTAAAGTCAGAAACATGGACTATATTCAGGCCGCTGTTTCGCTTGGACTTTCAAACATGCGGATAATCTTTCGTCACGTACTTCCAAACGCCATAGCGCCGGTTTTGATTTCCGCTTCATTTGAGATCGCTGGTGCGATCCTCGCAGAAGCTGCTTTGAGTTTTCTTGGTTTCGGGGTCGCGGCAACTAAGGTAACATGGGGTTCAGTGCTTTCTGAAGCGCGAGGAGCTACTAGTTCTTGGTGGCTTGCAGTCTTCCCGGGTTTTATGATCTTCCTGACTGTTGTTGCCTACAATTTGGTTGGTGAAGGCTTGCGCGATGCACTTGATCCTAGACTCAGAGACTAGGATACTTAACTTTTTATTGAACAAAATATCTACAAACTATATTCAAAAGGAGATGAAAAATGGTATGGACTCTGGAACTGGCTTCTTACCTTGATGATGCACCATGGCCGGCTAACAAAGCAGAGCTCATTGATTATTCGCAAAGGACAGGAGCGCCACAGGAAGTTATTGAGAATTTGAGAGACCTGGAGGAAACTGATGAACCTTATGAAAGCATCGAAGAGATTTGGCTGGATTATCCGACTAAAGAAGATTTCTTTTACGATGATGAAGAAAAGGATTTCTAAGTTAATTTGCTCAAAAAATACTTAACCCCGAGCCATCGGGGTTTTTTATATTCCTAAATTGATACTATCACACAAATACATATATATATTAATATTTTTTCTTATTTCCTGTACTGAACATTGCTATAGCCAGTCTGGGAAATATGAAACTGATGAAGTAAATTTTGTTTTTAAGAAGACCGAAACTTTCTCAGACGCAGCCCTGGCTGATATCCTGCTGCTTCCAAAGGAAAAATACTTTAACCGCATAAACCTTGAAGAAGACCTTCAGAGACTGAACAAGTTCTATTTTGATAATGGTTTCTTCGACGTAATGATCGATACTTCAACAACTGTAGTTGAAGAAGATAAACAGGTAAACGTAAAATTTACAATCATCGAGAATTCAAGATACACAGTAAGAGAGATCAAACTAACCGGCCTTGAAAAGATCACTGATGGTGCAAAAAGTGAGATTTCTCAAAATAAACTTATTAATCCCGGAGACCCATACATAAAAAATGCCGTCTCTCTTGAAAAGGACAGAATTATAGGGATATTACAGGATAATGGCTATTATTTCGCACAGATAGATACAGTCATAAGCAAAATTGATTCTTCAAGGCGCGGGATAATTATCGGAAAGTATTCTGATGAACTTCAAAAGAATCCGGAATTTAAGAGCAAGGTTCTCATCAGGATGCGGTTTATCGGTACAAATGATATATATAAATTCGGCACAAACAATATCTATATTGATAAGAACAAATACAACATTGGCCAGAATGTAATAGAGCGGGAACTGAGATTCAAAACCGGTGAAACTTTCAGCAGGAGTAAAATGCTTGAGAGTGAAAGGAACTTTACAAAACTTGCCATAATCCAGCTGGGAAGAGTGCTTGTGGATTCTGTGGATTTGAATAGCAAAACCGTTAATACAAAAGTATCGATAGCTCTTAATAATAAATATGAGCTTACTCCAAGCATTTCTGCAGTTTATCAATCCAACAGACTATTTGGAAATGCCGGGATTGAATATAAAGACAAGGACTTTTTTGGCGGGGGAAGGGTATTTTCGGTTTCATTGGAAGGTTTATACAACTCTGTGAATGCAAATGCCGTGGTGCTTGGATTTTCTTTGTTCCAGCCATTCTTGTTCAATAACGATATAACTGCAACTTTAACACCGCAGTTTGCTCTCATTAATTTTGACGAGAATATTGAGTATGTAACATCTCAAAACCTGTTGAGGCTTACATATCACATTGCTGATTTTACTTTTTACAGTGATGCGTATTCAGATCTTACATTTGATTACGTAACCACCAGGGCCAAAAAAGATTTTGTCTTGGATAGTACACAATATTTCAAAGGCGAAAAGAGCTATTCAGTCAACAGCATTCTGGGCTTAACACTTCTCCACAGGAATACAAACAACCTGTTTAATCCTTCTCAGGGGACTTTCCAAACCATATCAGTAGAATCTGCAGGAGCTCTGCCAAGGTTCCTTTCTATTTTTAACAAAAGCCTGAACTACTCACAGTACATTAAACTTAGTACAATAAACAGCATTTACCAGGATATCTCAGGCGGGAGAGCAGAAACAATACTTGCAGGCCATCTAGAAATTGGAGACATCATCGAATATGGCCTTGGAGAGAATGTTATCCCGGTTATTCCACTATATAAGTTCTATATGGGCGGAGGAAACAGCCTGCGCGGATGGCGCGCCCAGACTGGGGGAATTCTTGATGACCCTTCACAAGGAGGCAACTTTCTGATCGAAGGAAGTTTTGAGCTTAGAAGAAAACCTTTCCCTGCAAGAAGTTTTCTGAATCCCTTGTGGGGAGTTATTTTTCTTGACTGGGGCAATGTTTGGGAAAGCGGAGGGAAGTTCCGAGCGGATCAAATTGCCTTATCCACAGGATTTGGAATCCGCTATGACACTTTTGTTGGGCCGGTAAGAATAGACGTTGGCTTTAAACTCTACGATCCGCTTGGAGGAGTTGGAAACAAGTGGCTTTGGAACAAACCATCGGATATTTTCAAAAATAAATATGCCATTCAGTTTGGTTTAGGAAATGCATTCTGATAATGTGGAATAATATTACAGGTCAGGCAGATACAATTACAAAACTTAAATCTATATTCAAGACTCGTAAGATAAGTCATGCATATCTATTTGAAGGAAATGATGGTGTTGGTAAAGACGCTGCAGCTATCGAATTCTCAAAACTTCTTAATTGTACAAATCTTGTTAACGGTGATGAAGCATGTGATAAATGTGATAACTGCAAAAAAATCACATCTCTGCGTTCAGAATATTTTAAGATGATATTTGCTCTTCCTGCAGGGAAAAATGATGATTCGGATTCAGATCCTATAGAGAAGCTGGCTAGCTCAGATTTTGAAGCTTATATGGAGCAGCTTGAACTAAAAAGCGAAAATCCTTATTATAAAATTTCACTGTCAAATGCTAATAACATAAGGATTAGCAGTATCCGCGATCTTGTGAGTAAAATATATCTTTCGGCCCCTGCCGGCATTACAAAAGTTTTCGTAATTTCAGAATCAGACAAGATGCGCAATGAAGCAGCAAATGCACTTCTTAAGATACTCGAAGAACCCCCAAAGAACAGTGTGATAATTCTGACAACTTCAAAGTTGAATTCTTTGCCTCAAACAATAATAGGAAGATGCCAAAGGATTCATTTCGAATCCTTAACACCGGAGCAAATTTCTGTGAAACTAAAAGCCAATGCTGATTATCCTGCTAAGCAGATAGAACTTGCTTCAAAGATCAGTTTTGGAAGTTATTCAAGGGCAGCAGTGCTTCTTGAAATGGGAGTAGATGACCTGAGGAATAGAGCAATCGAATACATGATATCCCTTCTAAAAAATGATTTTGCCGAAGTTGTTACTATATCACGTTCAATCTCAGTTAAGAATGATAAGGAAAAGGTAAGGAATTTTCTTTTCTTTATGAATGTTTGGATACGGGATTTGCTCAGAGTCAGAAATCAATCAGCAGGATTTGAAGCAGAATTAATAAATAGTGATCTGGCGGAACGATTAGTAAAACTTAACAGCAATTTCCCTAATTCAGATATTTTTTCAATAATTCTGGATTTGGAAGAAGCGGAAAAACTCATTGGGCAAAATGTTTCTCTCGCATTGATACTTATCAACCTTTCAATAAAACTCAAAAGACACTTCAACTAGATCTAACAATAATTTCAGCATTTTGCAGTCACTTGCTTAACTCCGGATCAAGTATTAAACTCTCTACTTGGACATGAATGTGTATTGATCCCCAATTTCCAAAATTTTTATCCTTTCTGATTCCTTATTTTTTACTTTTAATTCTTCAAATACGTAAACAGGTTCTATTGGATCGGCCTGAGCAAATTGAAGAGTACCGTAATGTATAGGAATCATCCAATTGGGATTAATATCTTTAAAAATTTCAAAAGCATCAACAGGGAAAACATGATTGAATGTTCCGCACTGCCTGCAGTCAGCACAGGGCCCAATTGGTATTAATGCCAGATCAATATCGAATAATTTACCCAGCTTCTTAAACTTCGTCGAATCATAACCTGTATCACCCGCAAAGTAGACTGTCATTCCGTTGTATTGAATTATATAGCCAGTATATGAGTTATCATCCCAAAGATACCCGTCGAAACCGTATCTCCCTCCCCAGTGCTGTGCATAAACGGCAGTGATCTTCACTCCATTGACCAGAGTTGTTTCGCCGGTTATTTCATTTTCATATCCTTTGTTGTTTCCAAGCCTAATAAAATTCATATCATAATCGGGCAGATAATTCTCCAGATCTTTTGGGAAAACAAGTGAAGTTCCTTTACCCTTTTTTTCAAGCATCTGCAGGCTTCCATAGCTCAGGTGATCAAAGTGCGAGTGTGAAATAAGAACTATGTCACATTTGGGGATATTTTCAGGGTCGATTCCCGGTTCAACAATTCTTCTTGCAAATTCTCCCACTGTTTCAGTCAAAAACGGGTCAGTAATAATCACTTTATCATCCATCTGAAGAAGTACAGTTGCGTGGCCGATCCAAAGTGCCGATAGCCGTGCATCCCTCTTAATCGGCTGCTTAATCTTGTCTGTGACTTTCCGGGGTTCCGAAAAGAATACCGGGACGTTTCTCACGGCAACTAAAAGCATATTACAGGAAATTGCTGATGCTGAAATAATAATAATGGCAAGCAGTACGATATTACGCAGAATCTTTTTATTCATTTAGTAGAAATATTTCAGTAACAATTATTGATTCATTTATATAAATTTGCTAAATGAAGAAAAAGGCCTCGCTTATAATATCAGTTTATAAGAAAATACGTGAACTGGAATTGATTTTAAATGCCTTAAGAATTCAGACTTTTAAGGGATTTGAAGTGCTTATAGCCGATGACGGTTCAGGTGATGAATTGAGCAAATTCATATTGGATTTCAAAAAAACAAGCGATTTGGATATTACCCATGTGTTTCAGGATGATTCCGGCTTCAGAAAGAATAAGATCTTGAACAAAGCCATAAGAAACTCTAATTACGACTATTTGATATTTATTGACGGTGACTGTATTCCTCATAGCGATTTTGTGAGGCAGCATTTGTTGCACAGGAAAACCAATACTGTTCTTAGCGGCAGAAGGGTTAATTTGAGTAAGTCATTATCAGACCAAATATCTGTAGACAGAGTAATTAATAAAGATTACGAAAAGATAAGACTTAAGCATGTATTAGACTCGTGGAGGAAAAATGACAGGACTACCTATATTGAAGAAGGCTTGTTGATCAAGAACAAAATTCTAAGGAAGCTATTTTCTAAGAAAGAGATCCACATTGTGGGCTGTAATTTTTCGCTGGATAAGCAATTGATTGAAAAGATAAATGGTTTCGATGAAAATTATGTGGGACCCGGATATGGCGAAGACTCTGATATTGAGTTAAGGCTAAGAAGAGCAGGTGCCGGTTTGAAATCGGTACGGAATCTTGCAGTGATTTTTCATATTCATCACAGCATTACAAAACCGTCCTCCAAAAATGCTTATTATTATAAAACAGCTCTTGAGAGCGACAGATACATTTGCAGTAATGGACTCAGGAATCTTAAACAATAACACACTTAATAATATTTAAAATAGATTCCCATATTATATCTGCTAATTCCATTCTGATTATAATTGAATTTCAATCCTAACATTCCATAGAAAGAAAATATTCCCGCTTCAAAAGTAATACCTTCCCTTAATATTCCGCTTTCAGTTTTCTGAGAGAAATATCCTGCACCCACAGATACGGCAAGGTATTCTCCATTTTGTGCAACCGGCAAAACCAATCTTATGCCGGTTTTGTAACTGAATTTCTTCAGTTCTGAATACTTATATTTTCCAACAATTAAAGAAGGCTGGAAAAAGATCTCTGCAGATCCTGAGAATTTTTTGATAGGTTTAATATAGAAAAAACTCAGATTTGAAACGTACTTATTGACTTTGAACGAATACGAAAGTGGAATCACCTGCCACTCCAAACCAAATTTCAAGCGTGAATTCTCGCTATTCCTGTCTTCAAAAAAAGTTGGTGAAGGAATTGCCTGAAGAAGTGCCCAGCTGCCCCACTTCAAAATGGGATTATATTCCCTTATTTGAGAGTCGATTTGACTGATAAGCAGGAATAAAAGTGAGAATATGACCGGAAATTTTTTAATTTTTATAATTTTAAGTACTTTATGAAATTTGGTTATTCAATTATACATTTATATTAATTACTTTTAAAGTTATTTTTGTAATTCACCGAAAATTAATCTAATATGTACGAATATTCCGGGGCAGTGCATATTCACTCAATCTATTCTGATGGAACCGGTAAGATCGAAGATATTGCAAAAGCAGCCTTTGATTCTGGCCTGGATTTTATCATGATGACCGACCATAATACCTTAAAGCCTGTAAGTGACGGTTATAACAGGTGGATTAACGGAGTGTTAGTCATAATCGGGTACGAGATTAACGATTTGCAGAACAAAAACCACTACCTTGCATTTGGAATAGATGAAGTGATTGGCACTTATAAAGAATTGGATAATGGAGAGCTTGGATGTAAGCTAAATGCCGAAGACTATGTGAAGCAGATCAAAGAAAGGGGTGGCATAGGCTTTCTGGCCCATCCTGATGAGCAGAGACAGCATCTTCCTGAGCACCCATCTTACCCATGGATCTCTGAAACTGAAGATTATACGGGGATTGAGATCTGGAATCACATGAGCGAATGGATCGAAGGAATGAATGAGAGTAATAAAATTGATAGATTTCTCCATCCTTTAAAATCTATTGTAGCTCCCAACGAACGATCAATTAAGCGTTGGGATAAAGCAGCTGAAAAGAGACATATTACGGCAATAGGTGGAGTAGATGCACATGCCCTAAAGCAAAACGTACTTGGGTTCTTTGAAGTTGAGATATTCGCATATAAAGTATTGTTTAAATCAGTTAGAACTCATGTATTGACTGATGAACCTATTGCAGCGAACAGTAAAGAAGATTATGAAACCGGGGTAAATTTGATTTTGGATGCACTTAAGAATGGGAAATGTTTCATTTCAAATCATTACTACGGAAGTGCAAAAGGATTCAGATTCTTTGCCGAATTTAGAGGAATAACCTGTAATATGGGAGATGATATTACTAATATAGGCAGCCCGGTAATACTCAAAGTCTTAGTACCAAAGGAATGCAGAATAAGATTAATTCACAACGGAGTTTTAGTTGATGAGATAATTGCAATGAACGCTTCTTGGAATGCTGAAAAAGCGGGAATATACCGAGTGGAATGCTGGCAAGGTGATAAAGGATGGATATTTTCAAATCACATTAGATTAAACAACTAATTCAAATTATGGTATACGATATAAACCACGTAAATCGAATTGTAAAGATCAATGAAACTGAATCATCAAAAGAAGATTATTCTGATTTTGATGGTGAAGATAAGCCAAAAAGCAATTGTGCAATATTCGGTATATTCTCTCATCCGCAGGCTGCAGTTGTTACGTATTATGGCTTGCACTCTCAGCAGCACAGAGGACAGGAAGCTTCCGGCATATGCACTTCTGAAAGACTTTCAGATAAGAAATACAGTTTTAATATTCATAAAGGTCACGGAATAGCTCTGAATGTGTTTGCAGGAAAAAATATTTTGAATAATGTTCTGAAAGGTACAGCAGCAATTGGGCATAACCGGTATTCTACTACCGGGGCGTCTGATAGCAGAAGCAACATCCAGCCTTTTAAAGTTAACTTCAAAGAAGGGCATCTCGCCTTATCGCATAACGGAAATTTCACCAATACAAAAGAACTAAGGGAAAAACTCCAAAACGAGGGGACTTTGTTCCAAACATCTACTGATAGTGAGATATTTCTGCATCTCATAGCCCGCTCAAGAGAAACAGAGATGATAGATAAGATCCTTGATGCGTCCAGGCAAGTTAGGGGAGCATATTCAATTGTATTACTTACAGATGATAAACTCTTCGCAATTAGGGACCCTTATGCCGTCAGGCCGCTTTCAATGGGTAAATTAGGCGATAGTTTTGTATTTGCATCAGAAACATGCGCATTTGATATAAATAATGCAGAATATATAAGGGACTTGAAAGCAGGTGAAATTGTACAGATTGATGACGAAGTCATAAAATCCGGTAAAGAAAAATCTTACTTTATCGACAAAAGACCCGAAACGAAACACTGCATTTTCGAATACATTTATTTTTCCCGCCCGGATTCTACTATCTTCGGAAATACTGTGGATAAAATAAGACGGAAACTTGGTAAAAACCTCTCCATAGAGAAGCCCGCTCCAAAAGCAAATATTAAAGATAAGAAAGTAGTTGTAATAAGCGTACCTGATTCCAGCAACACTGCAGCACTGGGATATGTAACTGAAACCATTAAAACTAATCCATATGTGAAACTTGAGCTTGGGCTCATTAGAAGTCATTATATAGGCAGAACCTTTATTCAGCCGGGACAGGATAACCGCGAAATTAGAGTTAAGGCCAAATTCAATACTGTTAAATCTGTCCTGAAGAACAGGATTGTTGTAATAGTTGATGATTCTATTGTAAGAGGCACAACCGCGAAACTACTTGTAAAGCTGGTTAAGGAAGCCGGCCCGAAAGAAATTCACCTGCGAATAACTTCACCCCCTATAATCTCTCCTTGCCACTACGGAATGGACTTTCCATCAAGGAATGAACTTGTCGCAAATCAATGTAATGATGACATGGAAAAAATAAGACAATTTCTTGATGTAGATTCAGTTGAATATCTTTCAATTGAGAAAATGCATCATTCAGTGCCGCAGGGGACTAATATCTTCGGAGAGAAAATCGGGTATTGTGATGCATGTTTCAGTGGTAATTATCCCATCCCAATTGAAGAGATTGAAAAAACTGAGTTTGAAGGTTAAAATTGGATTATTTTCCCCTTAGAATTTCCCGGATCAGATCTTCAATTGAAGTATTCATGAATTCCGCATTTGAAGATACATTTCTCGCCATTTTGTCAGCTTCCAGCCTGTTGTAACCAAGGGCCATCAATGCCTGTATTATCTCAGATATTTTGCTCAGCACATTAAACTTTCCGTCATTTGCAATATGGACGGTGGTTCCTTGTTCCGCTTTTCCTATCTTGTCTTTAAGTTCAAGAGTCAGGCGTTCAGCAGTCTTCTTTCCTACTCCAGGGATTGAAGTAAGCGGAAGATAATTACCCTTTGCAACCAGATCAATGAATTCATTATAATTTATTGCAGAAAGTATTCCAAGCGCGGTTTTTGGACCTATACCTGTAATTGAGATTATCTGCTTGAAGCATTCTCTCTCGCTCTCATCTGCAAATCCGTAGAGGATTATTCCAAAGGGATTCTCCTTAATATGCAAATGTGAAATAATGGTCACTTCGTCACCAATATTCCCCATCGAGTCAGATGCAGTTACTGTAACATTAACCAGGTAACCAATGCCGTTTGATTCTACAATTGCCGACGTTGGCTTCTTATTGATCAGTTTTCCCTTTATATATTCTATCATTGCTTGAATTTTACTTTCGCGGGATTTTTAGAAACATAATCTTCCCAGCTGTTTGTTTTCTTCTTTACAGAACCGCTCATCATTTTGTAATGGTGGCAAATCGCTACGGCAATAGCATCAGATATATCACTTTGCATTATTGTTTCCTGCTTAATTTTCAAAATGCTGCAAATCATGAATTTTACCTGATCCTTTGATGCAGCACCTCGTCCGGTAACTGACTTTTTGACTTCACGCGGAGAGTACTCAGTTGTCGGAATCTCCTTATTCACAGCTGCAAGAATTGAGACTCCCCTTGCATGACCAAGTTTTAAAGTAGATTGAACATTCTTGCCGTAAAATGCAGTTTCTATTGCAAACTCATCCGGTTTAAAATTGTCAATTACATCTACAAGCGAATCATAGATCTGTTTTAATCTGAGTGGGAGTGACTTTTGGGAAGGGATCTTTATTAATTCGCAATTAAGCAATTCAAGTTTTTCATTTACACCGCTTATTACAGCAATTCCGGTAAAAAGTGTTCCGGGATCAACTCCAAGAATTATCATTTTATTTACTTTTTACATTCGCTAGAATTGAACAACTTGCTTAACTAAAAGCTTCCATAACTTTTTCATCAATATCGGCATTAGTATAGACATTCTGCACGTCATCATTATCTTCAATCACACTGATAAGTTTAAGTGTACCCTCAGCATCCTTATCTTCAACTTTTGTTGTGGTTTTTGCTACATATTGCAGCGAAGCAGACTCTATCTTTATACCTTTCAGGCCTGAGCTTTCTATTGTCCTTCTGACGGGTTCAAACTTCTCAAGAGATGCAACAACCTCGTAGTACTCGTTTTCATCGCTCATATCGTCTGCACCCGCCTCCAGAATAACATTCATCAGATCATCTTCGGTGTAATTGCCTTTTTGCACTGTAATAACTCCTTTTCGCTCAAAATTCCAGCTAACGGAACCGGACTCAGCAAGGTTTCCGCCGTGTTTGGTTAGTAAATGCCTCAAATCAGCAACTGTTCTGTTCTTGTTATCAGTCAAAGATTCAATAATAAGTGCAACTCCTCCGGGGCCGTAACCTTCATATGTAATTTCCTCGTAGTTTACTCCCTCAAGTTCACCTGTACCTTTTTTAATGGCGCGTGTAATATTATCAGCCGGCATATTAACAGCCTTTGCGCTGGATACTGCAAGCCTTAGCCTTGGGTTTGAATCTGGATCTCCACCGCTTATTCTTGCGGCAACAGTGATCTCTTTTATGATTTTAGTGAATGCCTTGCCCCGGGCCGCATCAATTGCGCCCTTTTTCCTCTTTATTGTTGACCATTTGGAATGTCCAGACATATGATATAATAAAAATTAATTGTTTTAATTCAACTTAAGATCCCGAATTCGGAATTGGGTTTTTGTATTTCCGTTCCAGTGATTCTCTTCAACCGAGTAAATGATATCCAATTTGTTTCCTGACTTCAGGATACGCCTGCTGTCGCTATCAAGATCAGGCGGTTGATAGTAAACACAATCAAAAGCATAATTCTCGAATCTGCTTTCGATTGGATCAGACTTTCTGACTTTAAAAACTGTAGTTGAACCATTATAAGTTTTAGGCTCTCCGACTATCTGCAGATTCCTGGTCAGGAATATGGGTGTCATGTTCCCCGGTCCAAAGGGCTCAAAATGGCTAAGTATTTTGACAAATCTCTGATTCACTTCAGTTACGTCAATTTCTGCATCAACTTTAATTTCGGGAACAAGAAGTTCATCGCCATTCTTAGTTTTACTGATAATACTTTTTGCAATGCGATTGAATGTACTTCGGAATTCTTCTACTTTTTCAATTTCTATTTCAATGCCTGCAGCGTGATAGTGACCACCGAACTGAACCACTGCGCTGCACTCTTCCGAAGTCTGCTTAATAGCATCATAAATATTAAAATTATTAATACTTCTTGCAGAACCCTTTGCATAACCATTAAATGTAGTTAAGATTATAGAAGGGCGGTAATACTTTTCAACCATTCTTGAAGCTATGATGCCAAGTACTCCGGGATGCCAATCCGGATTATGAAGCACTATTGCAACATCATCAGCATTTTCGCCACCTATAGCAATATTTCTGGCGGATTCGTAAGAAGTCTGTGCCTGCAGATAAATCTCGCTATCAATTTTTTTCCTGTTTGTGTTTTCTTTCTCAAGTACACTCATTAACTCTTCAGCTTCTGAAGTTGTTTTACTTGTAAGAAATTTTACTGCCCTTGTAGCATCACCCAGCCTGCCTACTGCATTAATACGGGGACCAATGGTAAATACTACATTAGAAGTCGTTACATGCTCCAGCTTCAAATTGGAATTCTTGAATATAGTGGCAAAACTAGGCCTGGGATTACTTAATATCTGTTTAAATCCAAAACTGATAAGAGTCCTGTTTTCGTCAATAACTGGCACCATATCAGCAGCTGTGGCAACAGCAACAAAATCAAGAAGGCTGTACCAGGAATCAAGATTAAGCTTACTGCACACTGCCTGTATCAGTTTAAATGCAACTCCGGTACCGCACAGGCTCTTAAACGGATACTGGCAGTCCTGCTGCAAGGCATCCAAAATTGCATAGGCATCAGGCAGTATCTCCGGCGGCTGGTGATGGTCACATATAATAAATTCTATGCCAAGATTTTTTGCATATTCAACTTTATCAACCGCAGTTATACCGCAATCTATGGCAACTATCAGTTTGATGCCCAGATTCTGAGCAACATCAATTCCTGTGTTTGATAGTCCATATCCGTCAGTAAACCTATCCGGGATAAAAACTTCATTAGGGACATTTAGTTCTCGTAAAAAAGTATGGAACATAGATACTCCTGAGGTTCCATCTACATCATAGTCACCAAATATGAGGATTTTTTCCTTATTGTTTATTACATCAACAATTCTATCGGATGCTTTATCCATCCCTTTCATAAGGAATGGATCATAAAGATTCTTTAAATCATGGACAAAAAACTTTTTCGCATCAGTACGCAAGTGTATTCCCCTGTTAACCAAAATAGAGGCTAACGAAGGAGGTACATTTATCTCCTCAGAAAGATGTTTAACTTTCTCTTTATCTGATACGTATGATATGGTCCATTTCTTCTTAATTGCACTGGACATTCATTTTATTTTTATTTTCAATAGTGCCCGGAGCGAGACTCGAACTCGCACTCCGTAACCGGAACTGCGCCCTGAACACAGCGTGTATACCAATTTCACCATCCGGGCTGAAACATTTTCAAGTAGTTTACTGTGAAAACTAATTAATTTAGTGATTTTTTAGAGAAATCTCAATTAATTAATTATTACTCAATATTACGTTTATGTTCTTAAATTAAGAGTTTTTGAGATAATACTTTGGTTACGGTCAATAAAAAAAGCTGTCTCATATAATGAAACAGCCTATGAAAAACCCTGAATGCCGGTATTCTCGGCACTTTTTCCTTACAAATATTTATTTATTATGTTAATAAAATCTGCTTTACTTTTTGAACCTAAAATTGCCTCTACAACTTTTCCGTTCTTATCGATTATATAAGTTTGAGGCACAACATTCTGATTCTGTCCTGCAGCAGTCATGTATTTTGCAACAAGCTCACTTGGTTCGTACAAAATAGTATAAGATAACTTGTTGGTCTTAAGAAAATTATTCAGCACTTCCTGGTTATCATCAATTGAAACACCAATCATTTTGAATTCCTTATCTTTCATTTCAGTTGAGATCTGAGAAAGATCAGGAAGCTCTTTGCGGCAAGGAGGGCACCATGTTGCCCAGAAATTCAACAGTATTACCTTGCCTTTGTAATCAGATAACTTAATCTCTTTTCCATTCTCGTCCCAGCTGAAATCGACCATTTCATTCTTTTTCTCAGAATCGCTCACTTTCTTAACAACATAAGAAGAAGAAGCTGACTGGTTATTCTGCTGTGATGTCTGATTGTTCTGCTGAGTATTGTCTTTCGGTTTATCCTTTATAGTTGTGTCCTGCGTCTTAGAACAATTTAATGATAACAAGGATACTGCAAACACTAAAGTAATTAATTTATACATTTAAATAGTAATTTATGTATTATTTATTGAACCTGGCAAAAGTTGTATACATTTCTGTCTTAGGCATAGTTGTCATAGATGCGCATACCACATCTTCTTTAAACCACAGAGTCAAAGTGCAGTTATTATCATCAACTTCATCACACATATAGAATTTTGCCTTAACAATTTCGTTCTGCACATCTTGCGGCAGATCAAGATTATTTTTCTGAACAGCAGTTACGGGTGTCTGGTAAATATAAAGTATATCATCGTGACCATTTGTATAGATAAGATGTGCAAGTTCCTGTCCGTTATACTCATTGCAGACAACACCGGTCAACTGGTAATCTTCTATCTGCGGAACGTAGGCGTCAAAATGTGACTTATCCATTACATACTTTTCTATCTCAGCAGCATTACTGGTTGAAAGCTGCGGTTTAACATCACCCGAAAGTATTTTGTGGAAACTATTAACTGCCTGAACCATAATGCTTTTTTCAGTTCCTGCAAGTATATACGGATTCTTTGCCTTCTTAGAACCGCTGAATACAAATAATCCGCCAATGACAAATATTGCTACTAATGCAAATGCATAACGCGGTATCCCGATAAACTTTTTAGAAACAGCATCTTTAAGTGTTTCCCAAAAAGACGGGTACTCAGTATGAACAATCTGATTATTCAGTTTTTCCTTCATGACCAGATTATCGATAGACGATATGATCCTGTTGTAAGTAGTTTGCGGAACATCAATTTCAGTTAATCTTGAACTTAATAAATTCTTTGTCAACAGCTCAGATTCATACTTGGCATTAAGCTTTGAATCGCTCTTAAGCATGCCTTCTATCTGACTTCTAAGTTCCTGATCCGAAATTTGGTTATCAATGTATGATGTGATTAACTCATCAATGTTAAAAGATGTAGTATTCAGACCCATAGGCATAATATTTGATGGTTTTAAAAATGGTGGTTTCTCTCTTAATGTATCCGAAAGTAAAATTCAAAAAAAATGTAATCCAAGCTACACCTGTGATTCAACACTATAACCTCTGGATTTTGCATAGTCCTGAAGCTTCCTCTGTAAAATTTTTCTTCCTCTATGCAGCCGGCTTCTAACAGTCCCGATCGGAACGTCAAGAAACTCCGCAATTTCTTCATAACTCAATCCTTCAAGATCGCATAAAATCACTACTGTTTTGTAATCATCTTGAAGCGAGTTTAACGCACCGGACAGTTCATCGTCCAAAAGGTTGCTGAAGACCTTTTGCTGCAGGTCATTTGAATCAACAACATCGTCCCTTATCGAATCGTAAAAGTTTTGGACATCTTCGTAATCAACTTTTGAAGGCTCCTTCTTATTCTTGCGATACTTGTTGATGTAGCAATTCTTCATTATCCTGAACAGCCATGCCTTACAATTAGTTCCTCGCTCGAACTTGTGAAAGAAGCGGAAAGCTCTCATGTAAGTATCCTGTACAAGATCATCTGCTTCAAGCTGATCGCCAGCCATCCTGTAGGCATAATTGTACAGGATCTTCATGTGCGGAATTGCCTCTTTTTCAAAATCACGTTTCCTGGCATCAAGTTCGGCTGCGTTTAATTCACTTAAAGGATTATCTTCACTCTCTGTGAAATCATCTGGCTCAGGCAGATCTACGGGCTCAATTAAATCTTTGTTTTTAATATTGTTATCTATTTTAGAGTTATCTTTTTTCAAAAATTTGTGTTATGTTTAAGTTATTTAAATTAATGAAAATAATGCTCTAATTCAAGCTGTCATATAATTATAACTTACTGAAATTAGTTAGGACTTAATATGATAAAATTTTAGAATAAATGGTGTAAATCTTTGTAAATTACCTATCAGCTGTTAGGTTGAAACAATTTAACGTTTTTTCGGTTTAATTCTTAATTAATCCAGCTCATCAAATGAATAATACCATTAAAATAGTCAGACTTTTCTTCCTTTGCCTTTTCGTACTATCAGGGTGCAGTTCAGCAACGGTAAATCATGCGCTAAAACTAAATGAATCTCCATCAAAACGCTTCAGCCTTGGGGTTAATGACTCAGCCATTGCAACTATTTCACAAATTGAATTCGAAAGTAGGATCGAGGAGTTGAAAAACTCTTTGAGCAATGACTTCAGTGTTGAACAGCATTCATATTTTATTATTGTAAGTAACCTTACTGCATCAGAAACTGAAAAAGTAACATCAGGTACTATTGATAAGGCAGTTGATTGCTTTTATAATAACTATTTTAATGCAAAACCAAGCGAACCTACAACCATTTTCCTGTTCAAGAACGATGAGACATACCGATATTGGGCAAAGAAACTTTATGACGATGATGACCTCTCACGTTATGGATATTATAAACCATTTGCGAAAACAATGCTTATGAATATCAATACAGGCACAGGAACATTAGTGCATGAAATGACTCATGCACTTGTCAGGTACGATTTCCCTGATATCCCATCCTGGTTTAATGAAGGTCTCGGTTCCTTGTATGAAAGATGTTCGCTGAACAATAAACAGATCCTGGGATATGTTAACTGGCGCTTGCCAGCTTTACAGGACGCAATCAATGATATGTCATACACTTCGCTTGATAAGCTTTTAAAAACAAATTATGATGAATTCTATGGAAACAGAAGTGATGTAAATTACGCACAGGCAAGATACTTGTGCATGTATTTACAGGAAGCAGGTCTTCTTAAAGAATTTTATAAATTGTTTCGTGACACATATTACGATGACAATACAGGCAAATCTCAACTGGAAAAAATTACCGGCAAATCACTACCCGAACTTGAAATTCAATATTTAACTTGGGTTTCAAGCCTCAAATACGAGTAATTGGTTATAAATCATAACTTGAATTCCCTCTTCTTTTTTAGGATATTTACCTTTTGAAACCATAGATATTTATATTGAACAAGATCAGGTTCGGATTAATTGGCTGCGGAAGGATCGCAGTCCGCCATGCTGAAATCATAAAAAAAACAGGAATACTTACTGCAGTTTGTGACATTAAGCCGGAGCGAGCCCTTGAATTTTCGGAAAGATACGATTGCTCCCACTATCCTTCAATAAGTAATTTACTAGAAAAAGAGAAAGACATCGATGTAGTTTCCGTTTGCACCCCTAACTCACTTCATTCTGAACATACAATTGAATCACTTTCAATGGGGAAGCATGTACTATGCGAAAAACCAATGGCTATTAAAGTTTCTGACTGCAGAAAGATGATGGTAGAAGCAGATAAATCGGGAAAGCATTTATTTATCGTCAAACAGAACAGATTTAACCCGCCGGTAGTAGCATTAAAGGAAATAATTGATGACGGAAAACTTGGAAAAATACTGAACGTTGAACTAAACTGCTTCTGGAACAGGAATAACGAGTATTACAGACAGTCAGACTGGAAAGGTAAAAAAGAATTTGACGGCGGGACATTGTTTACACAATTCAGCCATTTCATTGATCTTCTTTTCTGGCTTATTGGAGATATCAGAAAGATAAGTGCATTCGGCAAAAACTTTATACACAACGAATTGGTTGAATTTGAAGATACCGGAACTGCAATTGTTGAGTTTACAGGCGGCGCGCTTGGAACAATTAACTATACTGTGAACAGCTATAAAAGCAATATGGAGGGTTCAATAACTGTATTCGGAGAAAAGGGAACCGTCAAGATAGGAGGCCAGTACCTGAATGTTTTAGAGTATCAGTCAATTGATAACTTCAAGATATCTGGTCTTTCTGCTTCCAGGCCGGCAAATGATTATGGATTCTATCAAGGCTCTATGAGCAATCACGAAAAAGTATATGAAAATGTGATTGAAGTTCTTACAAAAGGTGGAACTATTGCTGCAAATGCATTTGAAGGAATGAAAACCGTAGAAATAATTGAGCGGATTTATGAAAGTATGGCTATGAATGAAGGAAATTGATGGTTTTTTCTATTGATCAGACTTGCTGCTTGTTTTCTCTTTACCTCTTATGCCAAATTCCGGAGAAATGTCTCTTAGAAACTCAAAATAGCGCACGAGCTGGTAAGTTTGTTTATCAACATTAAACTTTCTTATCACATCTTCATTGGGTATTGGCATCATTCTTCTGCTGTTAAGCTCGTAATACTCCATTATGAGTTCTGCAATTTCCTGAGGTTCATCCGGCTCGCAAATTCTCACAGCATCATAGTCTTTAAGAAGCTGTCTTGAAGCGCCATCGGGAATTGCTGCAAGTATGGGCTTCCTTGCTCCAAAGTATTCGGCCAGTCTTATAGGAGAAATAACTTCATCTCCTGCTCCTTCGCCAATCATGAACCAAAGCACATCGCTTGAAAGCATATACCTTATTGCATCGAGATGGTTCAGGTACCCGGGATTTAAAATTGAATCGGAAATGTTGTATTTTTGGATCAGTTTCAGGTTTTCTCTGGAAAGACCGCCTATAAAGCAGGCTTCAATCTTTCCCCTCAAACCTGGATTTTTTTCAAAAACAATTTTTAGTGCTTCAAAGAAATATTTGGGTGTGATCAGATCAAAAAATCCTCCGACATTTGTGAACCGCATCTTTGGTTTTTCGGGAAGTTGCGTCTTTGCAGCTTCCCTGAAGTCTTCTTCATCAAAACCATGATTAATAATATTTATATCTTCATGTTTCAGGTATTCGTATTCTTCTATGAGGTATTCCTTTATCCTTCGGTTAATTGTGATTATCTCATCTGTAACCCTAATAACATCCTGCTCCATTTTCATATTCCTGAGTCTGTGCACTCCCATTGGATGATATGCAGATGAAGAATGAAGCCATGAATCCTGGTAATCGATAACAAGCGGTATTTTATACTTTTCTTTCAGCTCCCCGGCTGCTGCAAATGCCGTAAAAGAGGGGCCGGTAGCATAGATAATTTCAATATTATTCGACTCAATTATTTCACTTCCCAACTTAACAGCTTTAGATATCCACGACTTGTGTTCATCAGGAAATTTTCTGAATCTTGAAATATTCCGTTTCAGTATTCTTGAAGATTCATTTGGAAGCTCTTTGAGTTTTCTACCGGTCAATAAATTGCTGCTGCTGCCGGGAGTACGGAAAACCTTGATTCCAAGATTTTCAACTTCCTGCAACAATAAATTGTCTCTGAAAAAATATGATTTTGGTGTTGAGGTAAGTACAATGGGCTCCCAGTCATATCTGTAGAAATATTTTGAGAATTTCAATGGCCTCAAAACATTACCTTTCCCAATAGGCGGAAAATCATATGTAATTATAAGTACTTTCTTCATCTGTTACCTGCAGATACAATCACATGGTTTCTGATCATAAAATTATGAGTTCCTTCGGAGACTTATTGAAAACATAACAGCTTTCATCCTTGATAAGTATGTCGTCTTCAATTCTGACTCCTCCGATGTCTTCAAGGTATATGCCAGGTTCAATTGTAACAACAACATTTTCTTGCAAGACCATCTCCATTCTATGGCTTACACTGGGGATTTCATGGACTTCAATTCCAAGCCCATGCCCTAATCCGTGTCCAAATTTACCCTCATAACCGCTATCGTGAATATACTTTCTTGATACCTGGTCCAGTTCCTTGGTGGATATTCCGGCTTTTGCTGAATCCAAGGCAAGTTGCTGGGATTTAAGAACTACTTCATAAACTTTTTTCATTTCATCACTTGGTTTCCCAACAGATATTGTCCTTGTTATATCTGAACAGAAGCCGTCATACACACAGCCAAAATCAAGAGTCACCATTTCACCATTACTAATTATCTTATCAGATGCCATACCGTGCGGGAGACAGCCTCTCCAGCCGCTTGCAACAATCGGGTCAAATGAATCCCTGCTTGCTCCGAACTTTTTATGCCAGTAAGAGATCTCCGCTGAAATGTCCAATTCTTTCATGCCCGGCTTAATTATATCAAGGAGCTTGTTAAATACCAGATCACTAATATCTACAGCTTTTTGAATCTTAGCAATCTCATCCGGTGTCTTTATCATTGTCAGGCGTTCGATCCTGTCCCCAAGAGGAGTGAACATTACATCCTTTGAAGATGCCTTTAGATCATCAAGCTGATGGACCGTGATATGTGCAGACTCAAATCCAATATTCTTCAGTCCCTCAGATTCAAAAATATTCTTTACTTCTTCAGCGGAAGCAGCTTTGACTATAATCTCAAAATCTTTTACTTGTGAGTGAGATTGTTCCTTATACCTGAAATCTGTAATAAAGAAGTTCTTATTTTTTGTGATAATTACATATGCCGATGAACCCGAAAATCCGGTTATGTATCTGATATTTGGCATATGGGTAATGTAAACTGCATCAAGGTTCAATTCATCCATAAAACTTTTGATGCTTTCAAGTCTTGTCATTTCTTTGCTTGTAAACTATTATTAAATTAATATATTAGCAACAAATAGCTGTGGCCAAAACTACCACTAGAAACATAACTGAAATTTGATGAAACCACAAAAATACTTAAAAATCCATCGCTTATCAATTCAAAAACATGAGAGATCCATTAAAGAGAGTGCTAATAAGATATCATTTGACCTGCTATGCAGGCGAATAAAAAAGGGACGCAATTAGCGTCCCAACTTATAAACTTCTGAACTTTGAAACTTTCTAACTCTTAAAGAGCCTTTACTTCTGTAACCAGCTTCTGAAGTGATGATTTTGCATCACCAAAGAGCATACGGTTATTCGGGTAATAGAACAGTTCATTATCAATACCTGCATAACCTGCTGCCATCGAGCGCTTCATCACTATTACATTTGCGGATTTATCCACATCTAGTATAGGCATTCCGTAAATCGGGCTGGCCTGATCATGTCTTGCGGCCGGATTAACAACATCGTTAGCTCCAATGATAATGGATACATCCGTATTCGGCATTTCACCGTTTGCGTCTTCCATTTCAAGAAGTTTTTCATATGGTACATCTGCCTCGGCAAGCAAAACATTCATATGTCCCGGCATTCTTCCTGCAACAGGGTGAATTGCATACTTAACTTCAACGCCTTTTTCTTCAAGCAGTTTTTCAAGCTCATGGCATACATGCTGTGCCTGTGCTACAGCTAAACCGTAACCCGGCACAATAAATACTTTCTTGGAATATGCCAGAAGTACTGCCGCATCATTAACTGATATTTCTTTAACTGTACCTTTTTCGCTCGTAGTACCCCCTGTAGCCCCGCCGCCGCCAAATGAACCGGCTATTACGTTGAATAACGAACGGTTCATCGCTTTACACATAAGGATAGTTAAGATCGTTCCTGCAGAACCAACGAGAATACCTCCCGTAAGCATTACCTGGTTATTGTAAACAAAACCGGCAAATGCTGCAGCAACACCTGTAAAGGAGTTTAAGAGCGATATCACAACAGGCATATCAGCTCCGCCAATTGGCAGTACAAACATCACTCCGTAAATCAAAGCAATTGCTGTGACAACGTACAGCATCATTACATTTGATTCATGTGCAAATGAAAGCATTGCGCCAAGTGCAAAAGCACCAAGAATTATAAGCGCATTTATGAACTTCTGCCCTGGGAATGCTTTATCACCAATATTACCGTTAAGTTTCCCGAAAGCGATCATGCTGCCTGCAAACGAAACAGAACCGATTATGAGCCCTGCCATAATGATTGCAACGTGTCCTGCCCCCCCGCTCATTAAGAAGTGGTGACGCTGGTATTCAACGATAGATATTATCGCAGCACAGGCACCGCCCATTCCGTTAAACAAAGATACCATTTGCGGCATAGCAGTCATCTTAACTTTCTTGGCAGCAAGTGTGCCAATAATTGTCCCGATCACAAGCCCGCCGAATATCCAGAGATAATTCCCGATTGAACTATCCAGAAAGATCGTTCCGAAAATCGCTATAGTCATGCCTCCTGCCGCTATTAAGTTTCCCTTACGGGCTGTTTCAGGGTGACTCAGCATCTTTAACCCCATTATGAAGGTTACGGAACCTATAAGATATATAATTGCTAATAAGTAAGATTCAGTCATTGTTATTTTTTCTTTTTAAACATTTCAAGCATCCGGTCTGTAACCACAAACCCGCCCACTACATTTAATGTGCCAAGTATCACCGCTAGGAATCCAAGGATAAGCGCAACGTAATTGCTGGGCTCTGCTCTTCCCATTACAATTATGGCGCCAATTATTACTACACCATGGATAGCGTTAGCACCTGACATCAGCGGCGTGTGCAGTACCGAAGGCACGTGAGAGATTACCTCAACGCCAAGGAATATCGAGAGAATGACAATGTAGATCATTCCCATATTTTCACCGATAAAGTTTAAAACCTGTTCCATATATTATTTTACTTTACTGCCTCTTTAAGTTTTTCGTTCACTATTTCTTTATTATGCGTAATACATGTTCCCTTTACCAGGTCGTCTTCGAAATTAAGGTTGATCTGCCCGTCCTTAAGGATCAGTTTAAGGAAAGTAAGCACGTTCTTGCCAAACATTTTACTGGCATCGCTTGGAATTGAAGAAGGCAAAAATGAACTTCCGATTATCTTAACCCCATTCACTTCAACAGTTTCCTCATTCTTCGTCAGCTCACAATTACCGCCAGTAGAAGCCGCGAGATCAACTATCACTGCGCCTTTTTTCATGCCGGCGACTGTTTCTTTTGTGATTAACACAGGAGCCTTCCTTCCGGGGATCTGCGCAGTTGTGATGATCACATCAGACTTAACTGCATGATCGTGAATCACCTGTCTTTGCTTCTGCTTGAATTCCTCGGATTGCTCAACAGCATAACCGCCGGCAGCCTTGTCATCCTTAGCTCCTTCAACTTCAACAAACTTTGCGCCTAAAGACATAACTTCTTCTTTAACCGCACTGCGTGTATCAAATGCTTCAACTACGCCGCCTAGCCTTCTGGCTGTGGATATTGCCTGAAGCCCGGCAACACCGGCGCCAAGTATAAGCACTTTAGAAGGAGTAATACTGCCCGCTGCCGTCATAAACATCGGGAAGAATTTAGGCAGATTGGCAGCTGCTATAAGTACAGCTTTATAGCCTGCAACCGTTGCCTGCGATGACAAAATATCCATCGACTGGGCGCGTGTAGTTCTTGGAATAGTTTCCAGGCTGAAGCCTGTAACATTCTGATCTAAAAGCAGCTTAACAGTATCCGGGTTGAAGAATGGCTGGAAGATCGCAAGTGCGATAGCTCCCTGTTTCAGTTTTGTGATTTCATCTTTTGTAAGTGAGTTTATTCTTAGGATGACATCCGATGAAGAAAGCACCTTGGCTTTATCGCCAATTTCTGCGCCCTGTGCTTTGTAGTCTTCATCACTTGCGAAAGCTTTGGCGCCTGCCTGGCTTTCTACAAGGACCTGAAAATTCATCTTTACCAACTGTGCTGCTATCTCCGGAAGCGCTACGACTCTGTTTTCGCCTTCCGGCTCTTTGAGAATCCCTATTATTGCCACTATTTATATGGTAACCATTTATTTCAAAAAAATTCAGTTCAAAATTACAAAAATCACAGTATAAAACAAATGATATAAGTCATATTTCAATTGTAATGAAATGTCAAATCACACTAAAGTCCGATTAGATAACTTAAATCAAAATATTTATGATGAAATGATGTATACAAATAAAGAATTCTTGACATTTCGGAGCACTGTTTGCATGAACATTTTCAGGGAAACTAAAAATCATCAGAAACTTTATTTTCCGCTTCGAAAAGTCAATTTCAGCAGGATGGCCTGACTGAACCAAATCAACTTATTACACCCATTTTTTCCACTTACTTATATGATTACTTTCCCTAAATTGCATGAATTTGCTAATTTGAACTTCACTAAAAGGAGTGTTTCTTGCCTAAAATTCAGTTGCATACAAAAATCGTAATAGGGCTGATTCTCGGAGCGGTTTTCGGAGCATTATTTGCGATAAACCCGAACAAGCTTGAAATGAATTTTGCAGATAAATCTGAATCTGTTGAGAACTGGCAGGAATTCTCTTTCATGAAAAAAGATTCTGTTTTAAGAGTTTTTACAGGTAATGATCAGCTATCTATTATAAAATATTATAAGAATCTCAAAGACAAAAAAGACGCAAGGCTTAAGATAAAATTATCAGATGGCTCCGAACGCGTCTATGAAAATGTAACTTCAATTGAAAAGACCAAAACTATTGGTGTTTGGCTGAAACCGGTTGGAGATATTTTTGTACGGCTTCTGAACATGATCGCTGTTCCTCTTGTGTTAGCTTCGCTTATTGTTGGAGCCGCATCACTTACTGACCTTAAGCATGTTGCTAAGATCGGCGGAAAAACTTTGGGCTTTTATGCGCTGACTGCGGTAATTGCAATCTGTATCGGGCTTGCATTTGCAAACATCATTCAGCCGGGGCACATTATGGATCCGGAAGCGAAGAGCAGGCTTCTAGATGCATACCAGGATGAGGCAAAAACAAGGATAGATCAGAATGTTTCGATGAATATTGTGGATTTTCTTGTTAACATTGTTCCCAAAAATCCATTTAAAGCAATTGCGGATGGGGATTTTCTGCAGATAGTTTTCTTTGCGATTCTCACCGGTATTTTCCTGATGCAGATACCAAAGGAGAAGTCAGAACCGGTCCTTAATTTCTTCAGTGGAATAAGCGAAGCAATGATAGTACTTGTTGAAAAGATAATGATAATTGCCCCCTACGCCGTGTTTACACTAATTGCGGCTACAGTGGCGGAATTCGGATTTTCTATCCTGAAAACTCTGATGTGGTACTCAATAACTGTTGTTGCGGGATTGATTGTACTAACTTTTGTTGAATATCCTATCCTGCTCAAGATATTTACTAAAATTAAACTGGGTGATTTTTTCCGGGCCCAACGCCAGGTAATTGCAGTAGCTTTCTCGACCAGTTCATCAGCTGCAACCTTGCCGGTTACAATGGACGTTTGTGAAAAAAGGCTTGGTGTGCCCAATAAAATTGCAAGTTTTGTACTCCCTCTAGGCACCACAGTTAATATGGATGGAACAGCTTTATACCAGGCTGTTGCAGCAATGTTCATTGCGCAGGTTTTCGGATTTGATCTTAATCTCACTCAACAAATAACAATTGTATTGACGGCAGCGTTGGCAGCCGTTGGTACTGCACCCGTGCCGGGAGTAGGGCTGTTAATGCTAATAATTGTATTGAAATCCGTAGGCGTACCGGAAGAAGGCATTGCGCTTATCATTGGTGTTGACCGTTTCCTCGATATGTGCAGAACAGTGCCCAATGTAATTGCAGATTCGCTTGCATGTGTTGTGATTGCAAGCAGTGAAGGCGAACTTGGCAAGATCGACCCGGATGCAAAGTATGAAGGAGCGATGTAGTTAATGCAGCATAGTGGATTAACCTCCTCCGAAGTTTCGGATAGAATAAGCAAAGGCTTACAGAACAAATCCTCGGTCACGAAGACTAGAAAAACAAGAGAAATCCTGCTTGAAAACGTTTTTTCAGTTTTTAATCTTGTAATTACCTCTGTAATCCTTTTCCTGTTGTATTTTTATGTTACCACCGGTGATTCTCGACTGCTGTATGATACTATTGGTACGACATTTGTAATTACTCTAAATACCTTTATTGCAGTTTACCAGGAAATAAAGGCCAAGCGCGCTTTAGATCAGGTCAGCCTGCTTCTGAAAAAGGAAGTGAAGGTGATCCGCGATGGCAAGGAAGTATTAATTGATCAAAGTCTAGTTGTTGTTGACGATCTTATTGTGCTCGAGCGCGGCGACCAGGTTGTAGTGGATGGCAGGGTTACGGATTCAAACAAAATGGAAATAGATGAATCCTTGTTAACAGGCGAATCTCTTCCAATTAATAAAAAAACCGGTGATGAAGTGCTCTCAGGCAGTTTCTGCATTTCAGGCAACGGTTACTATTCTGCTGTAAAAGTTGGCGATAACAGCTATGCCAATGAAATAACCAAAACCGCAAAGAAGTTCAAACTGAATCTCTCACCCCTGCAAATAAAGCTTAATTTTATTGTTAAAGTATTATTTTCAACTGCAATATTTTTAGTGATACTTGAAGTTATCCGGAATCCGCATGGATTCAGTGATCTGGATTTCGTGCGCAGGATATCAACCGTAATGCTTTCTCTTGTTCCCCAAGGCCTGGTGCTCATGTCTTCGGTTACTTTCGCGCTTGGGATTTACCGTATCAGCAAGATCGGGGCTATAATTCAGAAGCTGAATGCCATTGAATCATTTGCCAATGTGAAAATTGTATGCACAGATAAAACTGGTACACTGACTCAGAACAAGCTTGCAGTAAACCGAATTACACCGTTAACGGAAAAATATTCAAAAGATAAGATCGAATCATTGCTCGGTACTTACGCGAAGCTTTCGAGTGATAAAAATGCAACGCTGCGTACGCTTGAACATTTCCAACATGATGAAAATGCAAAAGTAATTGATGAAATTCCTTTCAGCTCAGAAAACAAAATGAGTTTGCTGCAATTATCAATTGGAAATGAACAGCTGACTATAATTTTCGGAGGATATGATATTTTAAATGAAAGATCACAGGGCAAATCACAGGCAGAAGAGATTTTTAATAAGGACGAACTGAAGGTTTACCGCAATTTACTTTTCGGAATTGAATCCTCAGGCCGATCACTAAAAGACCTTGAAGAAAATCTCGATTCAGTCAAGATCGATCCTATTTGTATCGTCTCCATAACTGACCAGGTTAGAGGAGACGTAATGGAAGCCATTAACCTCTTCCATAAAAATGATATTGAGATTAAAATTCTATCAGGTGATAATGCATATGCAATTCAGGCTGTCGCTAAAGAAATTGGCTGGGATATAAAAGATAGTGAGTTGATCTCCGGAAGCGGAATAGATGAAATTAGCGATAAAGATCTCTTCAGAATCATTATGGAGCGCAAGATCTTTGCACGGTTGAAACCAGAGCATAAGTTACGAATAATCAAAGCATTACGAAAAGAAAAAATTTACACTGCAATGATAGGTGATGGTGTGAACGACTTGCCTGCTATTAAAGAATCGGATATGGGAATCGCCATGGAAGAAGGAAGCCAGATAACCCGCGAAGTTGCCGATATAGTTTTGTTGAAAAACAAGTTTGCTCTGTTGCCAAGTATTTTTGACGAAGGTAATAAGATAGTTAATACAGTCAGCTCGGTTGCAAAGTTGTTTCTGACGAAAAATTTCATGGTGATATACCTCACTGTTCTTTCTATGTTCTTCATGTTCGAGTTTCCCCTCACACCGCGCCGTGTTTCGCTGATAAATATCTTTTCGATCGGCCTTCCCTCTTTGATAATTGCCTTAAGAAACTCGAATGTAAGCAAGCTCAAAAATTTCACGAAGGAGTTATTCAGTTTTGTATTTATTTCGGCGGCAATAATTGTGGTTGCATCATACATTGGTCAGTATTATACAGAAAAGTATTTGGGATTCACCCCCGAAGATATTCAAATGGTGATGCTTTCGGTTATGATAATTATTACCTCTGTAAATTTCCTTTCGGTTGTCGTACATAAAAATGAAAGGAACCTGAGATTGTACATATTGTACGCAATTGGCCTGGTGACGCTTTATTCATTCCTTGCAATTACACAGCTTGATTTTGTTCTGATACGCTGGATCAAGACATTCTATGAGATATCATATCTTGACAGCAGGTACTGGAAATTAACAGCGATTATCAGTATTTCTAGTGCAGCAATTCTGTACATTACTCAGAAAATAAGAGAATACTTAATTAGTAATTCAGAAAAGTAGACTGAATTGAAGTTACCGCTCCATATTCAAATTCTCATCGGTTTAATACTTGGCATTGCCTTTGGCGCAATATTCAAGGTTGATCATCATTACTTGAAAGTAGAGCACAAGAACGGATTGGCAGAAGTAGATAACTGGTCATCTGTGAGTTTTACTGCAGGTAAAGATTCAACCCTCAAAACTTTTGGAGAGTACTCTCAAACAGGAATCATAAAATATTTCGAATCCCTAAAGCAAAAAAATCAACTGAGCGGCGTTAAGCTGATCGTTAACATTCCTAACACCAACGAATCCCCTGTTTACGAAGGCATCTCATCAATTTCCGCGAAGCTTTCAATTGCAGCTGAGCTAAAGCCAATTGGAGAGATATTCATTCGGCTTCTGAATATGATCGCAGTCCCGCTTGTTCTGGCCTCTCTCATAGTCGGTGCTGCATCACTTGGCAACATTAAACATCTGGCTAAGCTAGGCGGCAAATTGCTTATGCTGTTTGCTTTTACGGGCATGATTTCGGTCGCACTTGGCCAATTAATGACAGTTGTTATACAGCCCGGCACTAAAATGTCAGTCGAAGCCAAGAATCAATTGCTGGAATCATACAAAGATGAACTCTCGGCGCCTTTACAGCAGAATGCTAAAGTTGATATGGTAGATTTTTTGGTTAACATAGTACCAAAGAATCCTTTCAAAGCTCTTGCTGACGGGGATTTCCTTCAAATTGTTTTCTTTGCAATCTTAACAGGTTTGGTATTATGCTATTTGCCGGAATCAAAATCAGGAAAGGTTATCAAATTCTTTGACGGCATTACGCAGGCAATGATAAAGATGGTGGAGAAAGTTGTGCTCTTTGCTCCAATTGCAGTATTTGCATTGATTGCATCGACAGTTGCTGAATTCGGCTTTGAGATACTGCATACTTTGCTTTGGTATTCAATTACTGTTTTATCAGCACTGGTAATAGTTGGATTTGGTTTATATCCTGCACTAGTGAGAATTTTCGCGAAGGTCAATCCCATAAAATTCTTTCTTGCCCAGAAGCAGGTACTCGCAGTCGCTTTTACAACAAGCTCTTCATCAGCTACACTTCCCGTAACAATTGATGTGACTGAAAACAGACTTGGAGTACCGAACAAAATCGCAAGTTTTGTGTTGCCCATTGGCACTACAATAAATAAAGATGGCACTGCTTTATACCAGGCTGTTGCGGCGATATTTATAGCGCAGGTTTATGGATTTGATCTGAGCATGGCTCAGCAATTTACGATCTTCGTTACCTGTGTTATTACAGGCGCAGCTACTGCTCCTGTAGCCGGAGCTGGCCTCATTATGCTCGTAGTGGTTCTAAATGCTGTTGGATTGCCAGTAGAAGGCATTGCGCTGGTACTGGGAATAGACAGGATCATCAACATGTGCAGAACTACGGTGAATGTAATAGGCGATACAATGGCATCTGTTGTAATGGCAAAATCTGAAGGAGAACAGGGAGAAATCAAAACCAGTGAATAATGTACATCTGTTAAGATTTACCTTAATGAAGTAAATTTATCTTTCGGAATATACAGCTTATGCCCGTGCGGGAAGGTCATTTCAATCCCTTCGTTATTCCAAATTACTCTGGTCTTTCTGATATCATTTTCATCAAGCGGCTCGGGATCGATATAATTAATTACGTGCCCGTAATTTTTATCTCCTTTGCCCGATATCAAAACAATGTAATTAGAACTGAGAGGCTGGCTTTGCTTTACTATACTTAAAGTATAAGGA
>JAUQWT010000294.1 GCA_030835005.1 Ignavibacteria bacterium
CTTACTTTGCTTCCATCATTCCAATGAGTTATCTGATAATCCATAAAATCCACGTTTAAGAATCTTACTGACGGAAAATACTGCTGCAATAATTGGAAGTTGTTACTATCCAATTCAATGCCTGTGTAGTTTTTTGTCTGATCCAGGATGTACTTTGTGATTGCTCCCTGCCCGGGCCCAATTTCAATTATATGGTCAGTGTTTTTAATATCAAAAGAATCAACAATGCTTTTGCAGATGTTGTTATCAATCAGGTAATTCTGTCCGAGCGATTTTTTAGGGTAGATCTTTTTTTCTGTCAAATCAGTTCTATTCAGTATGCTAATTTTGAGGTGTCAAAGTTAACAGCTCATATTTTTTGTCAAGCATTTCAATCTCGCTGGTTGTATTTGTTTTATACTCGCCATATAACCACATTTTTGCCTGGTCGCTGTAATGATCATTAACAGGCTGGCCGGATTGCCCGGTAGAATTAATAGAAAGCGGATGCTCTATTGCTGAAAGACTGACAATTCTTCTCATTGAAGCGCCTATTACAACTGAGAATTTACCGTCTTTTATGACTTCGTTAAAACTGTATTCAGTGTTGTTAACTGTTGTCTGGTCGCCGCCAATCTCATATGGACCAATATTGAATGTCTTATCCAGTGCATTAACAAGCCCGAGCGGGTGGCGGAATTTAACATTATGAATTTGCCCCCAATGCCAGGTATTAATATCCTGATTCGTGAATTTCAGCTTTAAAAATTCAATTGCCTGCTCAAGGCTTCTTCTTAAAATTTCGTTCTTATATTCTTTTTGTGTTGTGTTGACATTATCAAACCAGGGGTTATCACTTTGATTCAAAATGAGCTCAAGAGAGCGGTATGGCATATTTTGTACGATAAGGAAATCTTTAAATACATCTTTCCCCAGCTCATCTTCATATATATTTTTCAACAGGTAAACCAAAAATGTATTATAAATAGAGGCAATTGACTCTCCTGCTTTCATTTCTCCATTCCATGATCTGAATCTATCTATGCACCATTTTAAATTGTTATCACTTATCTGCAGGCTGTCAAAAGCTTTCACAATGTGCCGTGTTATACCTTCTGCGTATGGCGACTCAATGTTATTCTGCAGCAGTTTGAAATCATCCATATCAAATAGACTGCGTGACTTAAGAAAATTGCTGATCCTGTTAAACCTGGAGTCAGATTCCCATAAATATGAAATGTAGAATTTTTCCTGGGGTTTTTCTTTTGAATTATCCGCAGAGACCCAGCTAAACGGATTCGTATTCGCAGTAACTATGTAGCCTTCTTTTGGATTATAAACAGAAGGCATTTTTTCGAAATCAATGAAACCCGTCCAGTCCAGATCCGCATTTGAAGGATATATATAACTGCTGTTATCCGAAGTTTTTCTTATTGGTATTTTTCCCGCTGACTGGTATCCAATATTTCCGTAAACATCCGCATATGTAAAATTCTGCGCAGGTGTTCCAAATCCTTTGAGCGCACTTCTAAAATTATCCCAGTTCTTTGCAGTATTAATACTATAAAAGCATTCCAGCTCATCACTCAACTCATAGCCCGTCCATCTGAATGTCATTAATTTATCCATGTAGAGATCCTCACCATTTTGATCAAAATCAGCAAAACCCCTTATGCTTAGACCGGAGATGACAGGACCAATTTTTGTAAGCCGCACCGTATATTCCGTTTCAAGAGAGTCTTTAACATAGATCTTTTCTTTGATAGAATCCAAATCGTATGATTTATTTTCATACAAATATTTATTGCCGGCAGAATCCCTGTTGAGTATGATAAAATCGTTATCATCATTCATTAAATTGGTTAAGCCCCAGGCTATGAATTTATTGTTTCCGATGACAATAGATGGAATTCCGGGGAAGCTCATTCCCTGTACATCAAGCTCACCGCCTTTTAAGTACATCTCATACCAGCGGGATGGCGCCTGCAGTGCAAGATGAGGATCATTTGCAAGAATGGGTTTCCCGGTGATGGATTTCTGTGAAGAGACAACCCATGAATTGCTGCCGATATGAGAACCTTCAAGACCCAGGAAATTCCTGTAACCTTCGTTTGTTTCAAAGAAACCTTTCCCAAGAGAAGCAACCAGTCGGAACTGTTCTGTGCTTCCAAGTTCTTTTCTCTCAGAATCAATAGAATCGCTTTCTTCTGTTTCAGGCAGAGGCTTTTTGAAAATTGTAATATTAGTATCAGGAAAGATCTCGGAAGTTTTTTCAAGTCCTGTTTTATTAACAAGCTCGCCGATTATGTAATCAGTGTACCAGGCAATGTTTAAATCCCATGCCATCATACGGGCAAGCATAAGTGAGTGCTCCGGTTTCCATGGTTCGGGGCGGTAATTCAATGCATCAAACTCAACCGGCAGATTGTCGTAATGAGTCTCGATAAATTTATTCACTCCAAGAGTGTAAGCTGTTAATATCTGCTTTGATTTTGGACTGAGGTTATTATACCAGTTATACGCAAACCTGTGTATACCTATTGTGCGGAATAATTTATCAAAGTTAATTGTACCTGAACCGAATATCTCAGATAATCTGCCTTCTGCAACTCTCCTGGTCAGATCCATTTGCCAAAGCCTGTCTCTGGCATGTAAATATCCCTGAGTGAAGAAAACATCTTCCTCATTCAAAGCCACAACATGCGGTATGGCATATTTATCAAAATAAACTTTCACAGGCGATTTTATACCCGAAATAGCAATATTGCCAGTAGAGGGATAGAACGATTTTTGTGATAAATGATTGAAAAGTAAGCCCAAAATGAGGATTGAGGGTATGACAATTACTATTAAACCAAGAAACGTTTTAGCGAATTTATTCATTTAAATATATATAAATATAACCATATTAGATTTGAACTTAAATTGTTATTTTAAGGTACTATATAAAGATCATAAATTAATCGTATAAAATGAAGAAAACAGTTTTACTTATTGCCCTCTTTGTAATTACAACAGCAGCTTTTGGCCAGATCAATTTTGAAAAAGGCACTGTAAGTGAAGTTTTTGCAAAAGCCAAAGCCGAAAACAAAGTTGTAATGGTAGATGTTATGACTGACTGGTGCGTTTGGTGTGTAGAGCTTGATAATCTGGTATATTCAAGACCGGATGTGTATAGCTACGCTAATTCTAAACAGATCAATTATAAAATTGATGCTGAAAAGGGCGAAGGAATAGCATTCAAAGAGAAGTATAAAGTTGAAGGATATCCAACTATCCTGTTTATAGACGGTGATGGAAATGAAGTTGACAGAATTTATGGGTACTATCCGGCTGCACAGTTCAAGGAAATGATGATGGATTACAGCCAGAAGAAAAATACTTATACAGACCTGAAGGCAAAACTGGAAAAAGATCCTTCGGATGTAGAAGCTAATTTCAAGATGGCTGATAAGCTTCTGACAATGGACAAGACAGATGAGGCAAAGAGTAATTATAAGAAAATAATTGAAGTTGACCCCGATAATAAATACGGCAGAACGGATGATTCGAAGTATATGCTTGCAGAATTTTCAGATACTTCAGTTGTCATAAGTAATCTTGAGAAGTTTGTTGCGGAGAATCCTGATAGCGATGTATTGAAAGATGCACTTACAAGCCTGGGAGATAAGTATAATTCAAACAGGGCGGATATAGCAACTGCTGATAAATGGTACAAAGAAGCTTTGAGTAAATTCCCAAATGATGAACAGGTAAAAATTTCATACGGCAGGTTCCTGAATTCGCAGGCCAGAACAATTGGCAAGAACGAAAAATCGACAACAGATGATATTATGCGCGGCTTAAGCATTCTTGAGATGTCATTGCCTTATGTAAAAGGCTCAACGGCAGAAGCTGCAAATTATTATTGGCAATCTGTTTTTTACTTCACTTTAAAGGATTATTCAAAGTCACTTGAGGCTATAGATAAGGCAGTGAAGATATTTGATGCAAAGCTTTACAAAGAACAGAAAGAAAAAGTAGAAAAGCAGTTAAGTTCAAAATAAATTTCATTATAATTGAGAAGGGTAATATCTGTATTTTTTAAAGCCCTCGGATTCTTTGTTCTTTTCTTTGTTACGATTGCGCTTGTTAACAGCGCAATGGACATATACAATAATTTTGCCTACGATAAAGCGGTACTTAGGTATTCGCCGTACGGTTATATTCCGCTTCTTAATGACCCAAATGATTATCATACTTCAAATGCTGATGTAAAGGGCGGTGATTTTGTGTATGTTGAAAACTGGGAATCTGCCAGTAATGGCCAGATTACATTTGCAAAAGTGAGGTCTAAATTTAACTCCGGTTATGTTAACAAAAGACTGCTTGTTGAGGCAAACATTAACGTTAAGCCGATATTGTCGGTCCTGCTTCTTGGTTTTATGTTGTTTTATACTCTGAAAAAAATTTATAACAAATATACTGATTAAATATTGTATTCAGCTAAAATAAAAGTCACACTAAGAAAATCCATACTCGACCCGCAGGGAAAAGCAGTTGAGCATTCATTTCAGGCTTTGGGTTATCACAAGATAAAAGATACAAGGATCGGGAAGTTCATTGAGCTGAAGATCGATGTATCTACCGAGAATGAAGCAAAAAAAATGACGGATGAAGTGTGCAGCAAGCTCCTTGCAAATCCGGTTATGGAAGATTATGATTTCGAAATTACAAATCTTAACGGAGTTAAATGACAACAGCTAAGTTTGGTGTCATTGTTTTTCCGGGGTCTAATTGCGACCATGATGCATATTATACAATTAAGCACATTCTTAAACAGGATACCGAGTACTTATGGCATAAAGATTCGACAATAGGCAATAGAAATGTTCTGATTGTGCCGGGCGGATTTTCATATGGCGACTATTTGAGGTGCGGAGCAATTGCAAGGTTTTCTAACATAATGAAAGAAGTTGTTAAGTTTGCCAATGAAGGCGGAATTGTGATGGGAATATGCAACGGATTCCAGATCTTATGCGAAGCAGGCTTGCTTCCGGGGGCACTTCTCAGAAACGAGAACCTGAAGTTTGTTTGCCGTAATGTTACATTGAATGTTGAGAACAAAAAATCGATTTTTACGTGTGCGCTTAATGGTAAACTGAACAAAGCACACATCGTACTGCCGGTTGCGCACGGTGACGGGAATTATATCTGTGATGAAAATACTCTAAATGAACTTGAATCGAACGGGCAGATCCTTTTCAGATACGAAGATAATCCTAACGGTTCATTCAGAAATATCGCCGGAATTGTCAATAAAAAAGGAAATGTACTTGGAATGATGCCTCACCCTGAAAGATACAGTGACGATATTGTAGGCGGACATGACGGAAGGTTTGTATTTGAGAGTGTAATAAATTACCTCAACTGATCAAAAGTTTCAGGATATGTTTGGTACTTTAGATACTGCAGTCATAATGTTTGTTGTAATAATTACTGCTTATTGCGCGGTTAAATTGATAGTAAAGATCTTTAATTAATAAATGTTCTCAGTTTGAGGACGGGGAGTAAGAAATGTTCGGATTAGGAACACAGGAAATAATTCTGATATGTATTGTAATTCTGGTTTTATTCGGAGCCAAGAAGATACCTGATCTTATGAGCGGGCTTGGCAAAGGCATAAGAGAATTCAAAAAAGCATCTAAGGATATTGAAACGGAGATTACCAGCGCGCCAACAGAGGAGAAGAAGCAGAGCTGATCTATGTACAAAGATTATTCTGCTTTGCGTTCCGATTTAGATGCAGGTAAGACTTCTGTTTTAGATAACGTCAAGTATTATTTGACCAATATTGAAAAAGGAAAGCATCTGAATGCTTTCCTTTCTGTCTTTGAAGAAGATTCCCTTGCTCATGCTGCCCGGGTTGATCTGAAAGTAAAAAAAGGAAATGCCGGAAGACTTGCAGGTATGGTAATTGCCGTGAAAGATGTGCTTTCAGTAAAAGGAAAGACCTTAACATGCGGATCGAAAATACTGCACAATTTTGAACCTTTATATACAGCGACAGCTGTTCAGCGATTGATTGATGAGGATGCGATTATCATTGGAAAAACCAATTGTGATGAGTTCGCAATGGGTTCATCCAATGAGAATTCAGCATACGGTATTGTTATGAATCCGTTGGATAATACCAGAGTACCCGGCGGTTCTTCAGGCGGAAGCGCTGTTGCTGCAGCCGCAGATATGTGCATGGTATCACTTGGAACTGATACAGGCGGCTCTATCAGGCAGCCTGCGGCCCTATGCGGCATAGTTGGGCTAAAACCAACTTACGGCAGGGTCTCAAGAAAAGGACTTACTGCTTTTGCATCTTCGTTCGATTGCATTGGGCCATTTGCGAAAAATGTTTCAGATGCCGCTTTAGTCCTTGAGGTAATGGCAGGTCATGATGATGGTGATTCAACATCTGCTGATCTTCCTGTTCAGGATTGCAGCAGTGATCTGAAATTTGAAAACAAATTCACTATCGGCATAGTACCTGAATTGTTAAAAGAAGGCGTACAGAATGAAGTATGTGCATCGATCAGTCTAGTGATAGATAAACTGAAATCAAATGGCTTTAATGTTAAGAGTATCAGTCTCCCAAACCTTAAGTACTCAATCCAGGCATATTACATACTGACAACTGCAGAAGCTTCGAGCAACCTCGCAAGGTATGACGGGGCAAGATATGGCGTTAGAGCTTCAAATTACAGTGACCTGGAAGAAATGTATGTAAATACAAGAACGGAAGGATTTGGAGCGGAAGTTAAGCGCAGGATAATGCTTGGTACTTATGTACTATCTGCAGGATACTACGATGCCTACTACAGAAAAGCTCAAAAGGTTAGACGACTGATTAAGAATGACTTTGAAAACGCATTCAAAGAGGTTGACCTGATAGTAATACCTACAACTCCCACTACTGCATTTAAGATAGGCGAAAAGACCGGCGATCCGCTGCAAATGTACTTAAATGATATTTTTACCACATCTTCAAACCTTTCGGGAAATCCTGCTGTAAGCATACCTATTGGTTTTGATAACGATAGACTACCTATTGGATTGCAGATAATCGGTAAGGATTTTGATGAATGCTCAGTGCTGAAACTGGGAAATTATATTATGCGTAGTTGTTAACCAGAAATTCTTCGTAATCGGCGATGCTGATCTCAATTTTCTTTTTTAACTGCATGTAAATCACTTCTTTTTGATCTCCCAAATACCACTCTTTGCTTTTGCTTATTTTCAGATTTTTCATTATATCTGCATCAAGAATGCTCTTTACTTTGCTAAGATCATCCGGAGTATTCAGAACTATCGCCCTTATTATGCATTTACCGGTGAAAAAAACGTAATCTATCTTAAAATCGATTGAAATATTCTGAAGTGCCTTAATCGCTTTGGAAATCTGTTCTTTTGTCATAATTGCAAATTTACTCAATTGAATCCATACTTTAAAGTGGATAATGTTTCTATTTCAAAATAGGTCAATCAATTAAAATGAATGACTAATTTATTAATTAATAGTTTATTATAATTGAACTTTATGAGCGGAAAAATCAATATTACCGGAATCGGCGGAAGCCTTGAGGATAACTCATCTACCCTGGCACTTATGAAATTTGTTATGGATGAACTATCTGAAAAAGGCGCTGACGTAACTGTTATTGATATTCGGGAAGTTAATCTGCCACTATACATTTATTCAAAAGGGATTGAGCCAGCGGAAAAAATGCCCGGTTACTTGCTTCAGGCGATAAGCTTAGCTGATGGATTGGTGTTTGCATCTCCGGAATATCATGGAACAGTAAGTGCAGCATTCAAAAATGTGATAGATCATTTTGAATATTTTTCTGAAAAATCACCGCCGTATTTAACAGGCAAGCCGGTTGGACTCATAGCTGCAGCCGGGGCGGAAAACTCGGGTTTTGCGACTCTTGAAACTATGACAAATATAGTCCACAGTTTGCGGGGTTTAGTTGCTCCTTCAAGTATTGCAGTCAGTTCAGCAAATAAGCAAGTAGATACATCCGGAAGCATTATCAACGATTCCCTAAAGAGGAAACTCTCACGCCTTGCCGAAGAGGTCTATATTTTGTCATCGAAGCTTAAGTGATAATCTAAATTCATAAAATATGATTAATAAATACAGTTTCCGCAGAATAATAGTTTCTGTTATCCCGCTGGCTTTGTTTTTCTTAATAGCAGCCGGCGCGCCATTTCAGAATACAAAAAAAGATACATCAAAAGTGAACTTAGAGCTGAAAGAGGATAAAAAAAGTTCTGAAGTTAATGAAAAAGAATCCTCTGGGCCTGCAGATACAGTAAGGATTGGCGCATATATTTTTTCAATTTATGACCTTGATTTTCCCGGAAGTAAACTTGATATCGATTTCTACCTTTGGTATAATGCATCCAGAGACAGTATTGATATGCTCGAAAACCTTGAAGTTATTAATGCAACAGAGTACAACAAATCTAATGAAACTAAGGAAAAGAGGGGAAAAAACCAGTACCAAACTGTCAGAATAAATAGTACTATTAAAGAAGAGTGGGATGTATCAAATTTTCCGTTCGACAGGCAGAAAATAGAGATCTGCCTCGAAGATTATGATAAAGATTTAACTAAACTTGTTCTTGTTCCTGATACTACTGCAAGCAAAATTGATAAGAATGTTCATATTGACGGCTGGGTAATAAAGAATTTTGGAATCAAAGTACTTGATCATACTTATGAGACTAACTATGGTGATCCTAACATACCGCTGAATGATTACTCAACTTATTCA
>JAUQWT010000295.1 GCA_030835005.1 Ignavibacteria bacterium
GAGCTGAGAAAAGAAAAGCAGGACTTTCTCCAAAAAGAGAAAGACAGTACAGGCACATTCTGGAAAGTGAAAAGAAAGAAGGAAAAAGTGTTAAAACCGCCAAGAGAATAGCAATGGCAACTGTCAATAAAACAAGAAGTACAAAAGGAGAAATTTAGTAATGAAGAATCTAATTGTTTACCTCTTAACTATGATTTACGTATTTGCTGCTATAATCGTAATTGCTGCTTCTTAAAAACTTAAAATAGGAAGATCAACACTATGTATAAGGAAATGAAAACGATCACAGAGATACTTGAAAAGCTCAAGGAAGAGCATTATATCCATGATCTGGAATATAAAGGCGGAGTTATCACTTCACCATCAACCAATGAGGAGTTCAATCCGGATGACCTGATAATTGAAAGCAGTTACAGGTATGAGGGTGATTCTGATCCATCAGATAATGCAGTCGTATACTCGGTTACTGCAAAAAGCGGCACAAAAGGAGTACTGGTAGATTCTTACGGCGCTTATGCCGACCCTGAATTGGCAAAGATAATTGGTGAAATTCCTTTAAGAGAAGAACATTCATTACAGGATAACATGGCCGGGTGATGGAATCAACAGCAAAAAGCTTACATAAAGCTTTTTTCCCTTTGAGCTCGCAGTATGACAGCACATGGATAAAGCAGAATTCACTTGGTGAGAATGTGCTTTACAATCTTGAAAGCCTCACAGAAGTGATTGAATTCAAAAGCGGAATGCGTGTTATGGATCTTGGCTGCGGAAAAGCCGTTAGTGCGATATTTCTTGCGAAAGAATTTGGTGTACAGGTATGGGCAGTTGACCAGTTCATATCAGCTGCAGATAATTTCACCAGGATACGCGAAATGAATTGCGATAATAGCGTTTTCCCGTTAAAACTGAATGCAAAGGAGCTCCCGTTTGCACCGAATTTTTTTGATGTGATTGTTTCCGTTGATTCCTATATGTACTTTGGCACCGATGAAAGATTTACTCCTTACATATCGCAGTTCTTAAAGTCCGGAGGGCATATTGGAATAGTGGATATCTGCTTTAGTAAAGAGATCAATTACCTGATGGAAGTTCCGGATTTTATGCGGACCGATTTCCAGGATAAATGGTATTATGTACATTCACTTGAATGGTGGAGGAAGTTATGGCAAAGGACAGGGCATTTGAAGATCAAAACGGCAGATAAGGTACCGCAAAACGAGTTCATAAAGAACGAATATATTAAGGATTTCAAGAATGCAAAAAAAAGTGATGCAATCGCAGATGCACTTGAAAAAGATAGTGACGGACTCATAAACATTTTCAGAATGGTTGCCCAGAGATCTGAAAAAGTAATTGAACTGGGAAACTACAGCAAAGGACAATAACCAAATTAGAACAGGAGCTTATTGTGGAATTCATATTCATGGCAGCTTTGATTGGTTTGGCTGTGTGGGGAGTTTATGCTTACTGGATCTACAAGACCTCAAAGAGATATGGTAAAACCGGTAATGGAAAGCATTAGCCAAGAATTCGGTTAAGTAAGCAAAAAAGGAATACTTTATATTAAGTATTCCTTTCTTCTTTTATTTTGATTAATCGATTGTACTAAGCAACCGGGTTCCTTCCCTGGATAAGCCTAACAAGCACGGCAATTACTGCCAGTATCAGTAATATATGTACAAAACCACCCAGTGTGTACGAACTAACCATACCTAAAAGCCAGAGAACTATTAAAATGATTGCGATTGTCCAAAGCATGATGTTTTCTCCTTTAATTATTTATTAATATTTATATTATTTATATTTACCGCTTTTACCTTCATTTTTCTTTTCAATTACAGGGTTTACAGTTATCACTGCCGGATTTGTTACATCTCCAAATAAGCCGGTTTCACCTGATGCCATTCTCCACTGCAATGTATATGTGCCGGATTCAATTGGGATAATTTCGAAGTTGAATACCTTTGAACTGCCAGGCCTGATTGTTTCATCCAGGTTAACTGATATGTTACTCCATTTAGAGCTCTTCATCGCATTCCCTGCGGCATCAAGCATTACTAGCCGGTACATATCCTTGGGCCAGCTTACACTACCGGTGTTAGTATAGCTTATCATTACTTTATATGGCTTTCCAACTTCCATAACAGGTGGAACCGTTTGCTCTACAAAAGCAGAACTGTTAAATGCATCAGATAAACCAACTTCCCTGCTTATGGAAATTTCAAGCGCTTTTCCCGTTTCCCCAAAGAATCCCTGTGAATTATGAAGCTGAGAACTGAAAAGATGGACTCCTTCGGTTGTGGGAGCAGTAAGATCAACCATAAATGAAACCGTGCTTCCAGGCTCAATATTTTCGGGCAGATCAAACTCGTTTACCGACCATATTGATTGTTTCTTGTCGTCATCTGAGAAAATTTTCAGTTTTACCTCTCCGGGTACCCATGTGGTTGTGCCCGCATTTTGATACGTTAGGATCAAGTTATACTTTTGGCCCGGTGACATACGGTCTGGGACTGATTGATTCATAAATTTAGAATTATATGCAGAGTTTGATTGCGCAAGCAAGTTTATTGATACTATTGCTAATGTAATCAGCAATAAGGCAGTGATCATATTTCTGTTTAAATATATCATTAGAATATTTCTCCTTTCATGTCCATAATAAGTAACAACTATTGTGCCAAACATTATCTGCATTATTCGAATTATTATCGGATTTCAAATATTCACAGAATATATAATTGACAGAGGTTTTTGCTTAAGTATGACATAAGTGACAGTCAATTGCTGATTTGGGACCAAAATTATCGTAAATTCAAAGAAAAATTCTGGCATCTTATTTGATGCTATTACTTATAAAGCAAAGAGGGAGATATTTCATGAAAACAGCAATAATACTTTTAGCGCTATTCACTCAAATAGCGTTTGGACAAAAAGTGGTGAAAGAAGTAAAAGACCTTAAGACAAAATATGTTAGCTCATACAAAACTGTTTCTGTAACCCATTTGAAAATGTTCGATGGAAGTGTAGAGCTTACAGGACAGTTTATAGATCAGCAGGGCGAAAAAACTTTTTGGGTCAAGAATGCTGAACTCAAAAGTGGGAATAGGATACTTCTTGATATGGGTCTAAGTTTAAAGGCAGATAATATATTAATCACCCAACAGCTTCCGGCAGTTTACGGATACATTGTTGAAATAACAGGTGATAATCTGCTTTCTCTTTGGATAGTAGATGAAAACGGGATCCGAAACTCTGATGAAATAATTGTGCAGTTAAAAAACAAGGATGCTTATGTTTATTCTTCAGGTGAGTAGTAAAACACAAAGCTGATACTGCATCCTCAATACATTGTTTTGTACACAACTTGAAATGATTCCTTACAATTTCTTTTTCTTGTTTATAACTAAAGATAACGCAAAACGGGAAATAGAGTAAATAATGAATTTATTAATTGCTTAGAATTTCTTATGTTTGTTAAGTTGAATGTCAGAAGTTACCTTCCCTCTTTTCAAAGATGCCTGGTGTAAACACTGACATCCTAAAAGACTATCGATATAAACAACTATCTATTATATATTTCGGGGTGTGGCTCAGCCTGGTAGAGCGCCTGGTTCGGGACTAGGAGGCCGGAGGTTCGAATCCTCTCACCCCGACAATGAATTATTTTACATACATAATTCAGTCGGAATCCACCGAAAGACTTTACATCGGACAGACGAGTAACATCCACAATCGCTT
>JAUQWT010000296.1 GCA_030835005.1 Ignavibacteria bacterium
CAAAGCAATTGATGAACGACTTGCCGAAGCCGAAAAGATGATCGACGAAGTTCTTCGTGATATTCCCAATATTGCCGAGGACTCCGTTCCCGAAGGCAAAAGCTCTGATGACAATGTTGAATTCCGTATTTGGGGAGAAAAGGCTTCGGGAGATTTCAAATACCTGGATCATGTAGAGCTTGGCAAAAAGCTTGGTATACTCGATTTTTCAATTGGCGCAAAGATTTCGGGCAGCGGTTTCCCCTTCTACAAAGGCAAGGGTGCAATGTTAGAGCGCGCGCTGATAAATTTCATGCTTGATACACATAAGCAAAACGGCTACACTGAAGTTTTTATGCCCTTCCTGGTAAACCGCGCGTCAATGGAAGCCGCCGAAAAAGTGCCAAAGTTTGAGGAAGATATGTACCGTACTGATCCTGACGATTTGTTTGCAATACCCACTGCAGAAGTACCGATTGTCAACATACACAGGGATGAAGTGCTGGATCTGAAAGAACTTCCTGTAAAATACTGCGGCTATACAGCATGCTTTAGAAGAGAAGCCGGAAGTTACGGCAAAGATACAAAAGGATTTTTGAGAGTACACCAGTTCAATAAAGTAGAAATGATCAATTTCTGCCTGCCGGAGGAGTCATACATCCAAATGGAAGAAATGCTGAATCATGCATGCGGAATACTTGAAGCTTTGAATGTTCATTACCGGGTTGTAAATGTCTGCACGGGAGATATGGGTTTTGCAGCAAGCAAGCAGTATGATATTGAAGTCTGGAGTCCCGCAGAGAATAAATGGCTTGAAGCATCAAGCGTTAGTAACTGTACTGATTTCCAGTCACGCCGCGCAATGATAAGATTTAAGCGCGAGAAAAAAACCGAGTTCGTGCATATCCTCAACGGCAGCGGGCTGGCAACTTCGAGGCTGTATGTTTCGCTGATTGAATCAAACCAGACTCCCGAAGGTAAAATAATTATACCTAAAGCGCTGCATAAATATACCGGTTTCGAGATCATCGGATAAACAGGTTGGAATATTAACCTAAATCTATCCGGCCAAACAATAAATACTTGCTTATTTGATAAGTGTCATCTTCCTGGTCTCGGAAAATTCACCTGCGGATAATTTGTAGAAATATACGCCGCTCGGAGAATTTACTGAAACCCAGTCGACTTTATATTTTCCTGCTTTAAGATCGGTATTTACCGGGACTGCGATCTCCTGCCCAATCAAATCATAAATTACAAGCTTTACATAAGAACTTTTTGGTATCGCAAATTCAATATTTGTAGCCGGATTAAATGGATTGGGATAGTTCTGCCCAAGAGAAAATGTTCCCGGAACTTCAGAATTAACATTAATTATGCCTATGGCATTTCCTGTCGGGTTGCGCTTATACAAAATTTCAGGGTTGTTTCCTGCACCCCAATCCCGCGTATCATACCATACAACATGCACTGCAGAGCCGGAGGCAGCCACAGAAGGAAGATTAGATTCATTAAACTGATTCGTCAATCGGGTATCTTCTCCCCAGCTGATTCCGTTATCCGTTGAAAGTTTGTAGTAGATCTCCCAGATTCCTACGGTTGAATCACGGCTATCCTGCCAGACAATATGAACATGCGAACCGGAAGCACATATTGAAACATTTGCAGATACTGCCCAATTATTTGTCAGCCGGGTATCGTTTCCCCAGCTAAGGCCATCGTTAGTAGAGCGTTTGTAATAAATCTCTTCATTCCCGTCTCTGAGATCAGTCCATACTGCATGTACATTTGAACCGGATGAACCGATCGAACTGTATCGTGATTCTCCGGGGCTGCTTGATAAGCGCGTATCCTGACCCCAGCTTATTCCGGCATCAGTTGAGCGTTTGTAATATATTTCATTGTGCCCGTCACGTGCATCAGTCCATGCAACATGAACGTTCGGACCGGAAAGTGTAATTGAGGGCTCCTGGGAAATACCGCCAAAATTTGTAAGCCGGGTATCCTGACCCCAGCTTGCGCCGCCATCAGTGGAACGATTGTAAAAGATCTCTCCCGGTCCGTCAGCCCAAACAGCAATTACATAGAGGCCCGATGCTGAGATTGATGAGTTTCCGCAGGAGTTCGGGTTGTTTGATAGCCGTGTATCCTGATTCCAGCTCACGCCGCCATCAGTAGAGCGTTTGCTGTAAATTTCCCATCGACTGTTCACGTTGATTTGCTCCCACACAACGTAGACGCTTGTACCCAACGCCGCAACTGATGGAGATGACCCGCCGATTTGTGAAGATTGCTGCCAGCTCACACCGCCATTTGTTGAGCGCTTATAAAATCCAACATTCACTGCGTCCATCCAGACGGCATGTACTAAATTGCCGGCAGCCGCAATACACCATGCATTATTTCGGGAAGTAATCTGAGCACCGGGATCGTTTGAGAGATTTACATCCGGCAGCCATTGCGAAAGAGAATTTCTGAAACCGGGCAGAATTAACACCACAAGAATAGTAACAATCCAAATTACTTTTCTCATACTATGTTTTTATTTATTTTACAGAATAATCTTTTCTCTAAAATGAAATAATTGCCGCTAACTGCAAATCACCCTGGAATAATAAATAACTGTGCATGTTCAATAATACATTTTCATTATCACAAGACCTTGAGAATAGTCAATTTGATAAATATAATACAAAATGCACTTTAATTATATGAAATATGGGAACGATTTGGCAACTGAATTTGAATTTTTGCTGTAAATCAACAAAATTTAAAAAAATTCCTTTTGAGGAATTACTAATAAAAAGCAGCATAATGCAAGGATACCGCTGTTTAAAAAATCGGAATATCAGAGCTTCATCAAATTCCTGAATTACCTGGTAAAGATGAAAGTGAACAATGACTACAGCAGGCTTTGGCAGATGAAAAGCGAGCTTATTGATATACACTGTGTAAGTTGTACCGGCTGGTTCTGGGAAAAATTTGCTGAGCTTGAAACTAACTCCAGAAATCATAAGATCCGTCTTTCACGGTAACTTGGTTAACATGTTTTGGACGGCTTCCAAAGGTCACTTTACGCGTTCTTCTTCAAAAAACCTTCATTTTCAGCATTTTTCCCCAATTTCTAAGGAACAATATTCCCGCTTCAATGGTTGAAATAATACGCATCCTGTGGTTGAAATGGCTTTACAATCATACAGGGATTTGATGATATTTGTAATCTAAATAAAATACGACTTGAAAAAACCGATCGGCATAATACTAGTTTTTCTCATTCTTAGCGGCTTTGCTTATTCACAGGGTGAAAGTGAAGTTTACAAACGGACAATTGCTTCTATTGGGCTCATAACCGATAAATCCGGTGCAGTTGCAAGCGGTTTTTTCATCAATGAAAATACTTTTGTTACTAATCACCACGTGACAGAAGACCTTGATCTCAAATCTGCAAAGATCGAAATGAAGAACGACAGAGTTTACCGGGTTAAGAAGATCATTATGGAAAGCAAGATCTGTGACCTGGCAATAGTGCAGATTTCCGATGAGTGCGGAAACATTCTTGAGCTGGGCGAAGGCGTGCAGATCAGCAAGAACGAAAGTGTCTATTCTATCGGCAACCCAACTGATGAAGATATGAATGTGGATTACTTCCATTTGACCTCAGGCAGGATAAAAAAGATAGATGACGACTCATGGTATTACGATAACGATGAAAATTATACTCATGAAGCGCTCGTAATTCAGCATACCGCCATGATCAGGCCGGGTAACAGCGGCGGCCCGCTTTTGAACAGCGAAGGTCAGGTTATTGGTATTAACACATTCTTCTACAGTGATTCGCTCAACTATGCAATACATGTTAACGAGCTCATATCAATACTCAATCAGAAAGATATTTCTTATAATGAATCTGTTGTAACCGAAAAACAATTTACAAAGAAAGAAAAGAAAGTTCGCAATGTAGGCGAGCGTATTGAATATGTTTTCCAAAGGCAGGGAGAAATTATTTCAGAGTATTCAGTTATGTTTATCTTCCTGGCATCGTTCTATTATGCAATTGTATTTATCGGAGTAATAATACTCAGCATTTACATCGTGGCTTTCAGGCCTTCTCCCCGCAAATTGAGGTATTGATAAAATATTGAAAAATTGGTGGGTAACAATTGGCGGTGTGTTCGGATTCCTGGCAGTTGCCATCGGCGCTTTTGGCGCGCACCAGCTTAAAGATTCCCTCACTCCGGAAATGACAGAAATATTTAAGACAGGAGTGTTCTACCATCTGATTCACTCGGCAGTGATCCTTGCAATCGGTTTCTACTCAAACGGCAAATTTTTCAAAGCAGCAATATTCTTTTCTGTGGGAATAATTCTCTTTTCGTTTTCACTGTATATTTATTCAGTTACTTCAATTAAGACTTTTGCCATGATAACTCCCCTTGGAGGTATAAGTTTTCTTATCGGCTGGCTTCTTGTTATCATCAGCGGCATCTCCCTTTCAAAAAACAAATCATAAAAATTCTTGTCACCCTGTCAATGACCCCTTTGAGGAGCGAAGCGAAGGATCCATACTTAGACAAGGATTTATAAGAGCACTTTTCTTGTTGTTGGCGAGAACATCAACAACGGGGTAATAATAAAAGCTTCTTATTTGGGGTGCACTGACTGTTTCAGTGTATAGTTATGCAGAAGCAGCATAATTTACTTGATTCTATTCCCCTCTTGGGAGGCGTGCCTGATGTACATCGGGAAAGTTATGACTCGAATACGGGTAGGTCACGTATCACAAATCAAAAAAAGCGCCCATTTCCATGAACGCTTTTAATAATCTGCATTAATCCGTGAATCAGCTTAATCAGTGATCACTTCTTACCTACTTTATCTATCAGCCATTTAGCCATTGCGTTAGCTTCTTTCTTCTTTAAGCCCTGATTAGGCATAGGCGGATATGCCGCATCGATCTTCTGCGGATTGAATATATATTCGCTGAGTTTTTGAACATCACCGTTATATTTTGGCACAGCCTGGTCATACGGAGGCCCAACAACCTTCACATCAAACTTGTGGCATGCGCTGCACTTCTGCTTGAATATAGCCTCGGCATCAACTCCGGTTGTCTGCATTGTTTTATTCTTTACTTCTTTTTCATGCTCTTCGGCTATCTTATTGATTTCAATTGTATTTTCATGTATTGCATTCCCAAAAGCCATCTGGTCTTTGATGATATTAAACATCATAAGCACGAAAATCAGCACAAACAAAGCAGTTGCTGAGCTTGTATCGGAATTCTTAACCATCGAATAAATGTAGTTGCCCGCTACCAAAGAAATAACAAGCACAATTACCATGTAGTAGAACACACTCGGCGATTGGCTTACTGCCGGCAGGTAAACATAGCTGATCAAGAGCATTAACGGGAACAGGATCCCTGAAAGCATTGCGATTCTTCCTGCAACATTCTTCACAAAAGCTGAATACTCATCATCCATATCTTTCAATCCGCCGTTCCAGCTGAAGAAATAGAATATTATCGCGCTGCCTGAAACCATTCCGGCAAGCGAGAGCAATGCTGAAAAACTGAATATGCTTTGCCACGAAAAAATGATCTGCAGGATGTTATTAACAGATCCCCACTTATCGGGACTTGACGCCAGTGCCATTGTTCCTGCAAAAATGTACGAGGCTGTAAGCAGAAGATACTTGCCAATTGTACCCGAAAGCGTCTTGGTTGCAATAACGCTCTCTTCAAACTCAACTATCTGCTGAACATTCTCTTCGCCCTGTTTATCAGCACTATCCTTATCTGCAAAACCTTTAAGCGTATTTAAGATGCCTTCTATCTTGAAAGTACTCCTGTACCTGTAAATAAAAACAAATGCTGTAATAAAAAGCACTACGGCAAGTGCCATGATGCTTATAGAGATCGTCTTTGAAGTATATAGCAGCTGTGCGTAAGCAAAAAAAGCCGAGAGCACCGGTATTGTGCCCAAGGCAAGCTCTGCGCTTTTAGTAATTGTCAGTTTTTCAACTACATCTTTGGCAAACCTTAAATAGAGTTTATTTCCTTCTTTTTTGCCCTTCTTGTTATAGTATGTCGAAATAAATGTCGCTCCTAGCATCATGCATATGTATGGGATAAACAACAGCAGCGATATAATGAGCATATACTTTAGCAGCATTATATGGTTTGGCGATGCCGGAATTACAAGTTCATCAAATATGTTCATCAGAATACTTTTATTAATTTATCTGCTGCAAGAATTGTTATAAGCAGAAGTGTATAAAAATTTATTGCAATAAATGTGTTCCTAATTTCTTTTCTATCACCCTGTGATTTCAGAAATTTTACCGATACATAAAACATCCACGCAGAAATCACTGCCAACAGAACGAAACTTGCCATATAGTTAATGTAAACAAACAGGGGTATAAGCATTGCCGTTAAGATATTGCCCACCAGCCACATAAACGTTATTCTTTTGATCTGTTCGGTGGAAAATATCCTGTTCAAAGTCGGGAATCCGCCCTTTTCATAATCACTTCCGTACAGCATAAGCAAAAGCCAGAAGTGCGGTATTTGCCATATAAAGAAATATGCAGCTATCATTATTACAGCGCCGCTTGTTATATCACCTCCGGCAGCAGTCCAACCCGCAACCGGCGGGAGTGCACCAACTAATGCTCCGGGTATGATTGCAAATGCAGTTTTGCGCTTTAAAGGAGTGTAAACACAATTATACCACAAGAAAGTAAATATACCCACAAGAAATGTGGCAAAATTTGTTGTGGCCAAAAGTATTATTGAGCCGCTTACAAGCAAGCCAAGAGATAAGTACAATGCAGCTGCCGGCTCTATTTTACCCGAAGGTATCGGCCTGTGCTTAGTCCGCTCCATCAGTGCGTCAGTTGATCTTTCCTGCCAGTGGTTCAGCGAGCTTGATGCTGCAGCAAGAAAGAAAATTCCGGCTATTACATAAAAAAGCGTAAAGCTGAACTCACGCGCACCGAGGATATAACCCAGTCCCGTTGTAAATGATACAAGCACGGTTATTTTGAACTTTGTCAGTTCAGTAAA
>JAUQWT010000033.1 GCA_030835005.1 Ignavibacteria bacterium
TGGAAAAATAACCCACCCCGTCTTTGCCTTCGGCAAATCCACCCCTCCGCTGGAGGGGAATAGAAGCAAAAGCAACCCGCCCTATGGGGAGGACCTGACAAGACGAAAACCTTTGTTTGACCTCACCCCCGGCCCCTCTCCTGAAAGGAGGGGGGGAAGTATCTACGCGATCAGAATATAGGTTACCAAAATAATTATACCAAATGTTTTTCGTAATCTTCCACGAAGGTTCTTTTGCCTTTTGTAATGATCTTATGGCCTTCGGCCTTAAGTAAGCGGGCCTGTGATTTGATTCCGCCCGGATATTTGGGGTTTAGCTCACCGCCGATTTTTAGTGTACGCCAATATGGTGTAACCCTTTTCTTTCCCGCATCCTTTTGTTCTTCTGCAGCGTGGGAAGCAATCCATGCGAATATACCGGTTGTTATCGGACAACCTGAATCTGCTTTGTGACGCTTAGCAAGTTTTGCGCGTATCTCATTTATTGTTGTAAGTTTTCCTTTAGGGACTCTGCGCATCAGTTCATCTACTTCCATTGGGGCGGGAATGATTAATTTTTTCGCTTTGAAAAACTTCTGTTTTTTTTCGTCAATTGAAACTATTCGCGGCAGTTTGCCTGATGGAGGATTATCCCGCAAAAGTTTTTGGGTCCATGATTTAGTTTCGTGTGCCATTTACGGGATTATAACTTTTTAAAAATATATTTTATTTGTATTATTTACAATGTAATCTAATTCTTATTTAAGAATCTGCATTTCGGAACTATATTTTAAATTTTTCAACGCTGAATGGCTGATATCATATATTTTAAAAATACGAAAGAACTTCGCAAATGGTTTGAGAAGAATCACAATAAATTAAGCGAGCAGTGGTTTGGCATTTACAAGAAAGGCTCGGGAAAAACAGGCGTTACTTATGTAGAGGCGGTCGAAGCTGCGCTTTGCTTCGGGTGGATAGACGGGTTGACAAAAGGGATAGATGAAAAAAGCTATAGCCAGCGGTTCACTCCCCGCCGCAAGGGCAGCATTTGGAGCGCAATTAATATTGCCAAAATAAAAACGCTTTCCGAAAAGGGGCTGATGCATGAAGCGGGATTGAAGGCGTTCAATGAGCGCGATATGAAAAAGCAGGGCTTGTATTCATTTGAGCAGAAAGACGAGATCAAACTTCCGGCAGCCTATATAAAGAAGTTAAAAGCAAATAAAAAGGCGTGGGAGTATTACAGCAAACGGCCGCCCGGGTATAAAAGAACTTCTGCGTGGTGGGTCATAAGCGCGAAACAGGAAGAGACAAGACTTAGAAGGCTGGAAATGCTGATAAAGGATTCAGAGGCGGGTGAAAAGATCGGGCCGCTAAGGGAGAAGAAGAATTAACAGGGTTCGTTGGGCTGCACCTGGTTTCTGCGGGCTGCGCCCATCGATGAGCTTCACCCATCGATATAGCATGCTGCCCCTTCGGGGCTAAGGTCAGAGGCAGGGTTCGATGGGCTACTCCATACGATGGGCTTCGTCCATCGTTATGGTATTAGCGCCCTTTCAGGGCTGAGACCAGAGGCTATTCTTAAGTAAAAGACTTAAGCTTCCTTGTACTTTTCATCCACCCAACCCAGTATATCGGTAACTTCCAGAGTGATGAGAATCTTTTCAGCGGTTCGTGGAGTAGTTGGCGAGTGCGGTACTGCTTGTGTACGACCGTATGTAATACGCGGTAGAATTCAGTTGAGTAAGTGCCGTCGAACATCATCTCGAAATCGTCGGATAGCTCCCAGTTATGTTTGGATTTCATCTGCGAAGCAACTCTATCATAGAACTTTGTGCCCGGCAGAGGATATGAAACAGATATTCCGATATCATCAGGCATCAGGTCATTTACCATTTTGATCGTCTTATCAATTTCCGTTTTTGTTTCGCCGGTGTATCCGAACTGCAGGAAGAAGCAGGTCTTAATGCCGTGCTTTTTCAAGAGGCGGGTTGATTCATAAATTTCTTCAACGGTTGTGCCCTTATCCATTGCGTCGAGGATTTTCTGCGAGCCGGATTCTGCCCCCATCCAAACGGACTGGCATCCCGCAGATGCAAGATGCGAAATATTATCTTCCTTCAGTAACAGATCAGCGCGTGAGAGGCATTTGAAAGGAATCTTGGAGCCATCTTGATTCACAGTTTCATCAAACTTAGTTGTCCATCCCGGCTTAAGCCCGAAGATATCATCACAGAACCAAATGTGGTCAGGTGAATATTTTTCCTTCAGCAATTTCATGTGTTGGCTGATGTATTCAGGCGAGTGTGAATTGTAAACCTGTCCGTAAATCGGCTTGGCGCACCAGTTGCAGTGGAAGGGGCAGCCGCGAGTAGTAACAAGGTTCATCGAAAAATATCCGTGATGCTTGAGCCATAATTCTCTGTAGCGGTCAATATCAATTAAATCCCATGCGGGAAATGGGAGAGTATCGAGTTCCTTTAGTGGTTTGCGCGGAGCGGTGCGAGTGATCTTTCCACCGGATAAGTATGCCAATCCGTTAATGCTGCTTAATTCCGCTTTAGATTTTCCGGTAAGATAATCGAGCAGTTCGCCGAGGGTTTGTTCGCCTTCGCCGCAGATTGCGTAATCAACTTTATGGGTGAAATATTTTTCTAAATGGTCAACGGAATCAGACCCGGAAACGATCACCGTGCATCCAAACTCTTTTGCAATTTCGCTCATTCTGAATGCTGCTTCACGCATGCGGCTTAGGCACATTTTTGTCAGATAGTTGAAAGTATCATCATAAATGACCATGTACTTAGATTTGTGCTGTTCTAAAGAAGCTTTCAGATCTTCTTCCGAATCGGCTAGCATTGTATCAAACACAGCGGCGGAGTATCCTTTCTGCATCAAAAATGCAGCGGCGTAAAGAGTGCCGAGCGGGGCATAAAGATTCATGTTCCGGAATTCCTTCGGATCATGACGCAGGAAATAAGTATTTGCAAAGAGGATGTCAGTCAATTAAAAAGCGGTTAAAAAGTTTAATGTTCATAAAGTCAGAATGTCAAAGGCAAAAAAGTGATGAAGGTTAGAGGCCGAATTGCTTTAATTTCTCTGCGTAGAGATTCAGTATAGTTTTCTGTACACTGTTGGGGTGCACCTTTGATTCTGTGCTGGTGGATTTAAGCCTGAAATTCCTTTCGCTGTCTTCCAGGTGATGATATTTTTTATTCCAGTGACGGATAGTTTTACGGTTGAGATAGCCATCCAGCTTATCGCCAAGTTTTCCCGTAAAGAAAACTTCGAAGAAGCGCTGAAGATAACTTGTTCTTTCTCCTGAGTATGCACTGCCTAAATGAAGTTTCGAATCATAGGGGTTATAATTCGGGAAGTAATCCTTGATCCACAAATTATGTGCAATAAATTTATCCAGCAGCGGTTTATTGTAAATGGCCTTAAGCGTAGCGATCTCTATGGCAGTATAAATATTGCGGACTTCTATTTCCAATGAATCTTCGGTGATGAAATAATTCAGGCAGAAATACTTTTTGTTATTAAAAAGGATAATTTTTTTGAAGAGCATCAGAAGTGTTCTCGAAATCCACAGCCTTTTTGGCTTTGTTATGATCATGAAATCAAGATCGCTTGAACTATCGGAGCTGTTCTTTGAAAGTGTACCGGAGATGATCACACTTCTTACAAACGGGAACCGTTTAATAATATGCGTAACCAGATTTGCACGCCGCCACATTTTGCGTGAATACTCTTCCTTTTCTTTGCGCGAAAAAACATTTTCAACTTTTGGCTTAATGTAATAGTAACCTTGCTTCTCGGCGAGTAAGCCTGACTCTTCGGAAGCAAGCTCGCTGAGCGTGCTTTCGACAGTTTCTGAAGTAACGGAATTCTGCGGCAAAAAGGTGAAGACCTCGTCGCTCTTTAACGGATGCGAGAATATATCATAATAGAGGATAGTCCTCAGTATATTTTTCTTTAAAATTTCCAATTTATAGCTGAAAGTTCTACATAAAATTCCAATATGTCAATATGCAACTAAATCCGATTATTACCCAGAACAGATTAGGAAAATACGTTATTTTGTTGAGAAATGAGGTGAAAAAAAAAGTGATTCACGACTTTTCGAATCGATCCGCGATTCTTCGAATCCTGGATTCGCAGAAAGACCCGTAGTGTATTAGCACAAATAAAAAACTAAATTGATCATCCCATCATTCCGCTATAAGCGAAATGATTTCCCCTTCTTAATCCCGCTAAGCAGAAGTGCGGGATGGCAAAAGTCGCCGAAGGAGGGGAGCTTTATCAGTTTCATAAAAGCATCAACCCACCCCGCCCTGATGTACATCCGGGCACCCCACCGCCAGAGGGGAATATCAAAGCAGCAATAACTTGTTTATTGGAAGCGGTTTATATTATTTGTAATTTTGCTAATATGAATTCTGAAATACTAAAAAAGGTATACATATTTTCCGGGTTAGATAAAGATGAGCTTGAGAAGCTGAGCAATCTTTCGAAGACAAAGACATTTAAAAAAGGTGACATAATATTTTTTGATACAGAACCATATTTCGGATTTTACATTACGGAATCCGGACTTGTTAAGATATACAAAATTTCAAAAGACGGTCGTGAGCATATACTGCACCTGATAGCTCCCTACAATACATTTGCAGAAGTACCGCTTTTTGAAAATTTTGGGGAGGAGTATGAAGAAAGCTACCGCTATCCCGCAAATGCAATGGCGCTTGAAGATGATACGCGCGTAATTCTTATTCCCGCGCGGCAATTCAGGCAGCTTCTTGAAAGTGACTCAAAGATATGCATAAAAATGGTTTCGGGATTTGCCAAAAGATTGAGGCACTTGAATCACCATATTGAAGAGCTTACCTTAAAAGACGTTACAAAACGAACTGCAGGATTCATACTTACCGAATATAACAAAAAGAAAAAGCCGAAGAACAAAAAAGACGCCGATACAGTTATTGAACTGAATATAAGCAAGAATGACCTGGCTGCTTATCTTGGCACGATAAATGAGACGCTTTCGCGGACTTTTAAGAAACTTCAGGATGAAGAGATAATTGAGGTTGAAGGGAAAATGATAAGGATAGTTGATCTGGATAAACTGAAGGAAGCGGCGGTGTAGAAATTTTCTGGTTTGTAAACGTTGTTTTCGACAAGCATAAATTGATGCTGCAAATCTTAATCTCTACAATATAGTTTAATAGTGATTTGTTCTTTTTGTCTTGACATCCCGCATCAAGCGCGGGAAGGGAGCCAAGAACTGATGAAATCCCTCTTGCTGGATAACCAACAACAAAAGAATGTGACCACCCCATCATTCCGCTATTAGCGGAATGATTTCCCCTCCTTAGAAAAGGAGGGAGCTTTAAGCGTTTTCAAAAAAACTTCAACCCACTCCGCCCCGATGTACATCGGGGCACACCACCGCCAGAGGGGAATAATCCCGGCAGATTAACGGAGCTATTGTTAACAGTAAAAACGACAAAAAACCTTTATAATCACTTAAATTTTAGCTTTTTTGTATAATCTTTGGCTGTTTGACTTAAGTCAAAGGGATAGCCGATTATATTGAATAAATTTGTATCAGCAAAAAGAAATTAATTTTTAAGGAGAGTTAAAAATGCTGGTACAAAAAGAAAACAGGATCGGCGATATAGTTGCCGTGAATTTCCATACTGCGAAGATCTTTGAAAGCCACGGGCTTGATTTTTGCTGCGGCGGGAAAAAATCGATTGGTGATGCATGTGCAGAGAAGCATGTAGATGCCGAGCTTGTTGTAAACGAGTTATCAAAAGTAGAAGACACAAACCAGACGCTTTCTCGGTTTGATAAATGGGAAGCTGATTTTTTGGTGGATTACATTGTTAACAATCATCACTCTTATGTGCTTAATTCGGCCTCAACTATCGAGCATCATCTTGCAAAAGTAGTATCGGCTCACGGTGAGCGTCACCCTGAAATGGCAAAGATACAGGGCTTGTTTGCAGATCTAAAGGATGAACTGCTTAACCACATGCAGAAGGAAGAGAAAATGCTTTTCCCCTACATAAAAAAAATGCATATGGCATACCGCAATACGCTTGAAATGCCGGTACCTCCTTTTGGAACAATTGGCAATCCGATAAAGATGATGGAAGATGAGCACGAATCCGCCGGTAATCTGTTGAAGCTTATCAATAAACTAAGCAGCGGATATACCCCGCCGAAAGATGCATGCGGAACGTACAGAGTGCTTTACGCTGAACTGAAGGAGTTTGAGAACGATCTTCATATGCACGTGCATCTCGAAAATAATATTCTTTTCCCCAAAGCGGCAGAACTTGAAAAAGAACTTAATAAAACATATTCAACATTATAAAATAATATTTATGAAAGGTATAAAGAAAAATGAAATTAAACATTAAACTTATCACAAAGGTTTTTGCAGTAGTTCTTCCGCTTGTCCTGTTTGCGATCAGCCTTAGCAGTTGCGGCGATAACGAAGAGTTTGGAGTGGGGCCGGTTAAAGAAGAAATGAAACTTGAGCCAATAAACGATAATATGGTTGCGCGCGGAAAAGAGATCTTCAACGTAAAATGCGTTGCATGCCACAAATTTGACGTGAGGCTTGTTGGTCCGCCGCTTAAAGATGTAACAAAGAGAAGAAGACCGGAATGGATAATGAACCAGATACTGAATCCGGTTGAAATGACACAGAAAGACAAGACATCAAAAGAACTTTTTGCGCAGTATTTAGTGCAAATGACTTTCCAGGATGTGAATAACCTGGATGCAAGAGCGCTTCTAGAATATTTCCGCGCTGTTGACGAGAACAAGGTTACACCATAACATAAGGAGAAAACACAATGAAATTCTTTAAAAGGAAATTAGTTTCTGCTGCTTCTGTTGTGAT
>JAUQWT010000297.1 GCA_030835005.1 Ignavibacteria bacterium
CGCTTTGGGCCCGATATCTATCAGGTAATCGCTGGCATTGATCATATCAGGATCGTGCTCAACTACTATTACTGAATTGCCAATATCCCTTAATGATTTAAGTATTCTTATCAGCCTGTCATTATCACGCGGATGAAGTCCCACGCTTGGTTCATCAAGCACATAAATAGAGCCAACAAGTGATGAGCCGAGAGATGTAGCTAGATTTATCCTCTGGCTTTCACCTCCTGAGAGTGTACTTGTAAGCCGGTCAAGAGTTAAATAGCCAAGTCCCACTTCATACAAATAAGTCAGCCTGTTTTTAATTTCTTCAAGAATTCTTCCGGCAATTTCCTCATCGTGTTTTGGCAGCTTTATATCCCTGAAGAAAAAGAAAAGTTCTTCGATACTGCTCTTAACAATATCCTTAATTGTTTTCTCCTGGAATATAACATACAGCGCTTCTTTTCTTAACCTTGAGCCTTCGCACTCTGCACATTTAGTATATGCCCTGTAACGGCTCAACAGAACGCGGTAGTGAATTTTATATGCCGCTTCACGCTCAACCATTCTGAAGAACTTATTAACTCCGATATAATCACCCATCCCTTTAAAGACCATCTCCACTTCTGCTTTGGTAAGATCTTTGAATGGCACGTGAACCCTAACATCATTTTTTTTGCCTTCAAAAATAAGATCGCTTAAATGTTTGCTGTGCTTTGGAGTTGAAAATGGATGAATAGCATTCTGAAAAATTGATTTATTTCTGTCCGGAATGATCAGTCCCTCGTCTATATCTATTGTTTCGCCGAAACCCTGGCAGCGGGGACAGGCGCCAATTGGATTATTGAAAGAAAACATCAGCGGCTCCGGTTCTTCGAATCTGATCCCGTCAGCTTCAAGATGCAGGTTAAACGGAATTAATTCGTTTTTACTCATCTCTCCGTTAGCAGAGTTTTCACCGGTTTCAATCATCAAATACAAATAACCATCGCCTTCTGCATAAGCCTGCTCAAGCGAGCCTGCTAAGCGCTGTATTTGCTCTTCATCACCCTGCAAGAGAGCCATTCTATCAACTACAACTTTTATATCGCTTAGTTTAAGTTTTTTTGCATCATATCCCTGGTTGAGATCTATGATCTCTTTACCATTATAAATTCTGAAAAACCCTTTTTGTATCAGGTTTTCAATTTCCTGCTTAACCGTTTTGGATTCATGCACATGCACAGGAAATAGAATGAACAACCTGCTTTTGTCTTTGAGTTTAGCAATATATTTCAGAATGTCCTCAACTGTATCGCGTTTAACTTCTTTGCCGGATACAGGGCTGATGGTTTTACCGGCCCTTGCATAAAGAAGCCTGAGGTAATCGTATATTTCTGTTGAAGTGCCGACAGTACTCCTTGGATTGCGGGTTGATGTTTTTACCTCGATAGCCATTGAGGGGGCTAGTCCTGTTATTGAATCTACATCGGGCTTATTTATTCTTTCGAGGAACTGCCTTGCGTAAGAGGACATGCTTTCGATATACCGCCTTTGGCCCTCGGCATAAATTGTATCGAAAACCAGTGAGGTTTTACCTGAGCCGCTGAGTCCGGTGACAACAACAAGTTTGTTATGCGGGATTTCAACATCAATATTTTTAAGGTTATTCACCCGCGCTCCCTTAACGGTTATCATCCTGTCGTTGACGTGAAGGCTGGAAAGTGTGTGTTTTGAATTTTCAGAAACTGAAGACGTTTTGCTACCAGTTTTGCGAACCGAAGTCTTAATCGATTTTGAAGTTTTTTTCTTCGGTTCTTCGTTACTTATTTTAGAAATTACTTTTCTGGGCAATTGTTGATCCTGAATTTGGTTGAATTCGTAAAATCGTGATTATTTTAAGAACAAGAAATGATAAAAACGGGTCAAAGCCGGACATATAGACTACAGGCTGGAATTCCAGTTTGTGGAGGCATTCTTTTCATTCTGGAATTGGAATGTTTTGATTGCGATTCACATTGTTAACTTTCCAGAATTTAGAGAATTTTCCAGTTTGCAGAACAATTTACCCCCACCCTTGCACTAAAGTACTCTGTACCTCCCCAAAGGAGAGGGACAATTCTTGAATCGATATGCTCCGAAGGAGCCCCTTTCGAGGCTGAACTATCCGGAAGTTTAGGCTGTTTCTTAAAATGTACCGAACAGGTTTTTGCTGATTGCGACGATTTTTCGCAATTAGTCCGGCACTTAAGGCTCAGATCAGCACATTCATTTCCCGTTACGCGTGAGAATTCTCGTTTGTGAGCAATTTTTTTTGAAATGAGACGCGAGACTGGTGATTACAGCACGGAATCGCAAAAAGTCTCAAAAATAAAATTTTTCTCATGCGAGAAAATATGCAAGCAATTTGATATGCATTATGCATATTAATATAAGATAATATATGGCAATAGCATATGCAAGTCACTTTGAGGTTTATTTGATAATTCATTAACCGGAAAGAGTGCCAAGGTATGCCGAAAATGAGAGGGCAACAGTGGATCAGTCACGACCGATCCCTACAAAAAGAAGATAAATATCATTGTTCTCCCGTTGTTGGCGTTTGTTGAATCCCGATGTACCGTGATGAAATCCCGCTTGTCTACGACTCTTCGAATCGATCCACGATTCTACAAATCATGGATTCTTAGAAAGACTCGTTGAACGGGATCACCAACAACCAGTAAAACACAAAACCCATGACATAAGCCATGGGTCAGGAATTTCTATTTTGGGCATAAAAAAATGGCAGGTCTTTTGGGAAGTCCGGGAGGACTCTTACTAAGAACGATGAGCACCCTTACCTACTCATCTCCTGCCACTACAAATATAATACAAGAAGCCAACGAAAAGAAATAACAAAATTTGTCCTTTTTAAATATTTCTTGTCAAAAGATTACTGCCGTGAAAAGGGAATTGAAGATCTGAACAAAAAGTCCCTAAAATGAGAAAAAACCGGTTTCTTTCAGCTCCAGCTGATTGTTTGACCTCTACTGCTTTAAGGCAAACATCAAATACTCTTCCATAACAAGCCCGTCTGACATGACACTTTTGCCATCCTGCTTATACTCAGCGTTCACAAACCTGAAATTCGGATTCCCGAAGTTAGCCGGAATATCTGTCAATACAAATTTCCCTTTAGTTACAGTCACATTTCGGAACACTAAAGTATCCATCATCCAGTTCTCGCCGCCATCCATAGTGGCACCCGAGATCATTGTTATCTTCAAAGCATCGCTTTCTTTGACAATTAGAAATTGATAGTTTGATTCATAGGTTTCGCTCGCAGCAATGTACTGCCCTTCATACTTCGAGAGGTCACTTTGCACATTTGTTTTGAAATTCGAGCTGCTAACATAAATCCCTGCAGGTGCAACAAAATATCCCTGGGAATATAACATGTTTGAAATAAACATTGCTGAAAAAAAAGATGCAGCCAAAAGCAATTTTTTCATATTCTATTTGATTTGAGAAGTTAAATGATAGTAGTGACAGAATTTCCTGAAATGATGATTCAGAAAATACTCCTTTTCTTAATTTTTTAACAATCCATCAAGAATTATTAATAGGATAAAAATCTGGCATTACCACAGAATTACGCTTCATTCACTTAATTGCAAATATATTACTTGATTTTCTAATTTACAATGGTTTACATAAAGTTCGCCTTCGAACTCAGCACTGATTTTTCTTCAAAAATCCTGCAAATTCACAAATTTCCTGCCTTGATTATTTTTGGGTAAAAAGCTATATTAGTAGCTAAATTCTAACAATATTTTAATGACCGAAAAAACACACAAGTATTACGAAACCACTTTTATAGTTGATTCGATATATGAAGACGATAGAGTTGAATCTATTGTAAACAAATACACGAACTTTTTCACCAAAAACGGCGGAGAAGTGCTTAAAACAGAAAAATGGGGCAGAAGGAAACTGGCATACCAGATCAAGAAGAAACCAACGGGTTCTTATGTATCCATAGAATTCAAAGCTGATCCTTCAGTCATAGCCAAACTCGAAAGGGCATACCATCTGGATGATGATATTCTGAGATTTTTAACTGTTACTTATGATAAGAAGACACTTGCTGAAAGAAACGTTTACCTGATAAAGAAAGCAGAGATCTTAAAAGAAAGAGAAGCAGCATTGCAGCAGCAGTCAGCCGAAGCAGATAAAGCAGCTGATGCCAAGACAACATAATAAAAAGTTTAGTCAACAATTAACAATTAAGCAAATTATCGGAGGAAACAATGGCTGATTTAAAGATGCCCGAATTAAACTCGGTTATTATTGCCGGGAACCTGACCAAGGACCCAATATTCAGACAGACCACAAACGGCACACCCGTTGTAAACTTTTCGGTTGCAAGCAACAGAAGATACCGGGACAGCAAAGATGAATGGCAGGAAGATGTTTGCTATGTTGGAATTGTTGCATGGAACAAACTTGCAGAGTCTTGCCGCGATAAACTTAGAAAAGGAAATGCAGTTCTTGTGGAAGGAGAGCTTCAGTCTAGGACCTTTAAAACAGAAAAAGGCGACAGCAAAACCATCGTAGAGATCAAAGCCAGAAGGATCCAGTTCCTTAACAAACGTGCTCAGGCAGAGCACCACGATGAACCTACTACTTTTGAAGACGATTCATTTGAAAAGCATCTCTCACCCGAAGACACAGCTCTATTGGGCGAGACACATACTTAATAAATAACTAATAATAACCGGCAGATGTTGACTTGTATCGCGCTGCTAAATATGTAATAATACTCAATGAAAATTATATTAAAAAAAGATCACGATAAATTAGGTAATACCGGAGAAGTTGTTAACGTAAAAGACGGCTTTGCAATGAATTACCTCATCCCCAATGGTGTTGCCATGAAAGCTACAACAAGCAACATGAAAGTCCTTGACGAGATAAAAAAACAGCAGGCCAAAAAGCTTGAAAAAGAAATAGCAGAAGCTCAGAAACTTGCCGGTGAGCTTTCAGGCGTTGAGCTTGAGATAAAAGCAAAAGCCGCCGATGATATAAAGTTATTCGGTTCAGTTACAAATGGAACCATTGCAGAGGCATTGATTCACAAAGGCTTCACAATTGATAAAAGAAATGTACTGCTTGAAGAGCCTATTAAAGAACTGGGTTCAAGAACAGTGGATATTAAGCTTGCAGGAAACGTTATGGCAAAAATTAACGTTACAGTGATAAAAGACGAAGCCTAAGCTTCCTTATAAAGAAGCTCTTGCACGGCTTGATTTTTCTTAAGGAGCATTAAAAAAATAAATGGAAAAAACCGTAGAGGTTTTAAAAAGCGCGACCATAAGGTTTGCGGGTGATTCCGGCGACGGGATGCAGATCGTCGGATCAAGATTCACAGAAACATCAGCATTTTTTGGCAACGACTTAAGCACTTTCCCTGACTATCCCGCAGAAATAAGAGCCCCTGCAGGAACTTTATTCGGTGTAAGCGGTTTCCAGATACAATTTTCATCTCAGGATATATATTCCCCGGGCGATGAACCGGACGTTCTTGTTGCCATGAACCCGGCGGCTTTAAAGGTTAATTTAAAAGACCTCAAAAAACACGGAACAATCATTGCAAATGAAGATGCCTTCATAGAGAAGAACCTGAATCTCGCGGGGTACGATTCGAACCCACTCGAAGACGGTTCACTTGCCGGCTACAAATTAATTAAAGTTCCGGTTACCAGGGCAACCAATAATGCAGTTCAGGATCTTGGCTTAACAGCTAAAGATGCTAACCGCTGCAAAAATTTCTATGCACTTGGTATCACATATTGGCTCTACGACAGGCCACTTGAAATTACAATGAACTGGCTTGAAAGCAAGTTCAGTAAAAATCCGGTCATAGCAGAAGCGAATATCAAAGCTTTAAAAGCCGGCTTTTACTTCGGTGAAACTGCAGAGATATTTACGACCAGATACAAAGTAGCCCCTGCACATCTGCCTAAAGGCATCTATAGAAATATCACAGGCAATCATGCCGCAGCTCTGGGTATTTTGGCAGCGTCGCTCAAAAGCGGTTTGCCGTTATTCCTTGGCTCATATCCTATTACTCCCGCCAGTGATATACTACATGATCTTTCAAGCTTTAAGAACTTTGGAGTAAAAACATTCCAGGCTGAAGACGAAATTGCCGCAGTTTGCGCATCTATCGGCGCAGCCTTTGGCGGATCGCTTGCTTTCACAAGCACAAGCGGACCCGGAATGGCGCTGAAACAGGAAGCAATTGGTTTGGCTGTAATGGTAGAGCTGCCTTTGGTAATTGCAAACATTCAAAGGGGCGGACCCAGTACAGGTTTGCCAACCAAGACCGAACAGGCTGATCTGTTCCAGGCTATACTTGGAAGGAACGGTGAGTGTCCGGTACCGGTAGTTGCAGCTTCTTCACCTGCTGATTGCTTTATGATGATGTTTGAAGCTGCCCGTATTGCATGTAAATTCATGACACCGGTTATTTTCCTTTCAGATGGTTATCTAGCCAATGGCGCAGAGCCGTGGAGGATTCCGCATGAGAATGAATTACCGATCATTGAAGGCGATTTCAGGACAGAAAAGGAAGGTTACTTCCCATACATGAGAGATGAGTTCCTTGCACGCCCTTGGGTAAAACCGGGAACACCGGGATTGGAGCACAGAATTGGCGGTCTTGAAAAACAGCATATCACGGGTAATGTAAGCTATGATACAGCAAACCATGAATTCATGGTTAATTTAAGAGCTGAAAAAGTTAAGAATATTGAAAATTTTATCCCGCCTGCTGAAGTTGACGGCGATCCTGAGGGTGAGCTTCTAATCATCGGATGGGGAAGCACTTATGGATCAATTACTTCAGCACGTGAAAGACTTCTTGCAAAAGGATACAAAGTTTCAAGAGTACACCTCAAGTATCTTAACCCGATGCCAAAGAATCTGGGTGACATTTTAAATAGATTCAAGAAAGTGCTTGTTCCTGAATTGAACCTCGGACAGTTGAGTACACTTCTGAGGGCATACTACCTTAAGGATGTTATTGGTCTAAATAAAGTTCAGGGCTTGCCGTTTAAAGCAAGTGAAATTGAGAAAAAAGTAATAGAATTGTTAACTGAAAAATAAAATGGAAACAGAATCAACTACAAACGGAACAATAGAAGGTGCGGCGAAGCCTAAGTTAACAGCTAAAGATTACTCTTCTGACCAGGATGTAAGATGGTGCCCGGGATGCGGAGATTATTCTATCCTTGCCCAGGTGCAGCGCATTATGCCTTCGTTCAACATACCAAAGGAAAAAACCGTGTTTGTTGCGGGTATAGGATGCTCAAGCCGTTTCCCCTACTACATGGATACATACGGATTCCACGGAATACATGGAAGGGCTGCTTCAATTGCATCCGGTTTAAAAATGGCAAGACCTGATCTTGACGTGTGGGTAACTTCCGGTGACGGCGACCTGTTAAGTATAGGCGGCAATCACTTTATTCATACATTAAGAAGAAACCTTGATATAGTAATGCTGTTGTTTAATAATAAAATATACGGGTTAACAAAAGGACAGTATTCTCCTACTTCTGAACACGGAAAGATAACCAAATCTTCACCTTTCGGAACTCTTGAAGAACCATTTAATCCCTTAACTCTGGCATTGGGTTCAGGAGGCACATTTGTTGCCCGATCAATGGACCGTGACCCAAAACATATGCAGGATACTATTGCAAAAGGAAAAAGTCATAAAGGAACAGCGTTCATTGAGATATACCAAAACTGCAATATCTATAATGACGGTGCACATTTTTTATATACTGAAAAAGATACAAAATCCGACCATACTATAATGGTTGAAAACGGCAAGCCTTTGATTTTCGGCAGTAAGAAAGAAAAAGGAATAAAGCTTAACGGCTTCAGGCCTGAAATTATCAATATTAATGAAGGAAATAATTCGATCAATGATGTAATAGTATATGATGAAACATCAAAAGAGCTGGCGATGATAGTTGCCCAGTTATCTGATTTCGAAGACTATCCCATGCCGTTTGGAGTATTATATAAGGTCCAAAAGCCAATTTATGAAGTACAGATGGAAGAACAGATTGAAGACTCGATTGAAAAGCTGGGAAAAGGCAGTTTGGAGAAGCTGCTGTTTGCAGGTAATACATGGGAAATAAATTAGATTACAGGTCAAAAATTACATATTACAAAAAAAAGGCATCCAAGTTTTGGATGCCTTTTTTTATTCCTGCTGCAATATTGAAACGAACAAATACTATTTAAGCTGTACGCTTGATCTCAGTTTCCCCCTTAAAAACAGCCTCTCACCTAAGAGGAATACGGCAACAACAAGTAAGATCACAAGCAATATTGTTACCGAACCCGAATCAATTGATAACCCGAAGAAATTGAGGATATTAACAAACAAAGCTTCAACGTAATAAACAAGCTTATCGATAAACGAGTTGGATGTGGTCACAGAGTCGAAGCCAACACCGCCAGTATCACCGGTTTTAACACCTGAGGCTTTCGAAAGTACACCAATGCCGACTGTAATGGCAAGCATAAAAAAACTGAATGATCCGATCGCATACTTAACGATCCTTTCGGATTTTCTTTCTTCCAAAAATGCTTTGTTCTCGGCAGTTATTCTTTTCATCAGGTGAGATGTAAAATCTCCCGAGGTTTTGTTAAGCCTGCTTTTTCTGAGCTTGCTTTCTATAAAATCTTCTATGTATTTGTTTTTATCTCTCATAGCTTTTAAACTTTTTTGTTATACAAGTTCCAACAACTCTTCAGGTGAGTACTTTGTCATTAACACTTCTTTAAGCTTATCTTTTGCCCTGAAGATCCTGTTTTTAACTGTTCCAAGCGGAAGCTTCAGTGTTTCAGCAATTTCATCATGACTCAGATCGTTGATATAAAACAGCGTCAGAATTGTCGAATACTTCTCAGGTATGGCTTCCAGGTACTTGCTTACCACATCCTGAAGCTGCCTGTCCAGCGTCACTTTTTCCGTATCATAAACACTGCTTACGGAATAATTATTTCTGTCTATTTTCATCTCAAATGCAGATATATCTGTAATCTCTCCATCATCATATCTGCCTTTCTCGTCTATATTTATCAAGTTATACGTTTTTGATCTATGCTTCTTGTAAAAATCTATAGCTGTATTGTAAACTATCCTGTAAAAATATGTTGAAAATTTAGATCTTTCTTCGAACTGCTTATCCACGATTGCACGAAACGTTTTTATGAAAGCTTCCTGAATTGCATCTTCGGCATCTTCAGTATTCTTGAGTATCCTCATAGCCAGTGTCATTGCCTTATCTTTATACCTGTTCACAATATCCTCAAAGGAGTCAATATTCCCAGCTTGAATTTTTTTGATTATATTCAGTTCTAGGTCATTCATGCATGATTCTACCTGCTCTTTTGACACTGGTCTTCTATTTTCACTAAATATAAACAAAAATCTTCAGAGTTAATTTACAATAAAATTAGCTACTTCTTTCTCAGACTATCTGCATTTCCGGGTGTATCTGTTCCTGTTTTACCGGGCCCTTTGGGCAGCGTATCTTCATCATGCAGCTTATGGATCTCAATATCGCCGTCTTTGCCTGTAATTCTTATCTGTTCGTCATCGTCATCAAAATCAATTTTGAATTCAAAATCATCATTATTCTTTTTTGAAATAATCTTATTGGCGTCAAAATTTACGCTGCCGTTCACACTTGAGACTTTTATCATATTCCCGCCCTTGCCAAGCGTCCCGGTCAGGCTTCTTCTTTCGGCATTCAGGTTATTGAAATTGAGATTCTTGAATTTCACTCTGCCGTTAGTTGAGCTGGCTTCTACATCTGCGTTTACGTTTGCAAGTCCCCCCATGCTGACCTTACTGTTTACAACATCAATTACTATTGATTTTGAAAGTGAATCAACATTGCATACAACAGAACCATTTACACTGCTTAAATTCAAATTTCCAGTACAACTGAAGATGTTTAATCCACCGTTTACGGTTTCTGCATTTATATCGTTATTGATTCTTGATATTGTGATCGTACCGTTCACATTTTCAACATTTACTTTCATATTGGCAGGGATCTTTATATCATAATTAACTGTTGGAGTGTTCCTTTTCTTGAAGAACCCTTTTTCAGAAGTGATCTCAGTTTCTATTTTGACAGTCTGTCCAGAGGTATCAATATTGATAAGGATATTTTCTATCGGTTTATCGGCTTCATCCGGCCTAACATCTGCAGATTTAACGGCTTCGATAGTGATATAACCCGTAGTATCATCAGTGTTTGTTACGTTGATCTTGCCGTTTGTATTTTCAAGAGAGAAAGAGACTTTATCTTTTCCGTTGATCCTGTATGTGATCTTCTCTTTCTTCTCTACTCTTTTTTTAAGCAGGCTGCAGCCCTGTAAACTGAAGGCTGCAACACTTGCAATTATTATTATTAAGATTAACTTAGTTTTCATTTTAGTATCCTTATAGTTTTTGGCTTATTGCTGTGAAGACTGAGCGGTGATCTGTTGATCCTTTTTCAGTTTAGAGTTAGCTACAAAGTAGTAGATGATGAATCCGAGTCCGCCGAACAACAGCACCATAACACCGGTTAATGAATCCTGGAATCCTGCTTCATCAAGTACTATACCGATAAAGAGACCGATACCAACCATTGAGAATAGTATTCCCCATTTCAATGAGCCAAGAGGATTTTTGGGTTTCTTGTCAAGATCTCTGAAGTATTCCCTGGCTTCTTGTGGTGATAGTCCCATATCCATTAGCTTGGTTCTTTCTTTATGCTTTAGATAAATCCAATAAAATATGATCGCGCCCGGTATTCCAAAAGTGAAAATAATTGCGATTATTGGTATGAAAGCTTCTGCTACACTTATCATTTTATAATTCTCCTTCTGCCAAAATTGGCTTATTTATGTTTTTTTTTGCGTTTTGCCTCAATGATATATCTGTTTATTATGACTTGTAAGGTATGAGGAAGGTTTCAAAAATCTCAGGAAAATATTGTCTTGATTAGCTGTTTAAACCATAAATTTACAGATGTTTGACGAGGGGCCTTTATTTTGTGACAAAATAGTAACAAAATACAGGGAATCTATTGATTTCAGTACGTATTCGAGCCGCGAAACGGCTCATTGTAAAAATTAACGATGAAATTTGATTTCATATTCTTTAATTCAATCGATTACTCTATACATGACATGGCACGATAAAGATCGCCCGCCAAACAATTTCACTATTTCATAATTTCGCTGTTTCACTATTTGTTTCTGTTCCTTTGCCGAACAACGCGAAATATAAAGTGCCTACGATACCAAAGCCGGTTGCCAAAAAGAGGTTCAGTTCGGGACTCACTTTCCACAATACACCGCCCAAGAATCCGGCAAAGGCGACAATACCATCACGGATAAAGTAGTACATTCCGAAACTGCGTGCTTCAGTCCCCTTTTGGGAAAGTTCAAGTATCAGCGCTTTTCTTGTGGGTTCGCCAAATTCTTTGAGTCCCCTGATAAAAAACGCAATTGCAAGGAGTCCAAACGAATTACTGAAATAGAGTATGAAAGGGAAAATTGTGAAGAATACAAACGTGATGACAACGAACGGTTTTTTCTCAAGTCTATCTGAATAATTCGCCACAGGTATAAATATCAGAGCAGAAGTAATCATTTCAATTGCCGATAGGTAACCGAATTCACTTGCTGATACTTTAACAACGTTCAGACACCAGATCACCACAAATACATAGGGAATCTGCTCACAAAATCTGACCAAAATATCTGAGATTAGTAAATTCTTTAATTTCTTATCGAAGGTTTTCCAGAGTTGTATTGGATGAATCTTTTCCGTTTTTTCTTTATCGGCATCAGCTGTAAGTTTATTTATGAAGATCATTCCAACAAGTGAGAGCCCTATTGATATTCCAAAAGCGATCTTAATTCCATATAGCAAACCATAAGAGACAATCAAATAACCTCCGAGTATTGGTCCCAGTGCCATTGGGACACGGCGGATGAGTGAATGCATTGAGATACCCATTACAGTTTTGCCTTTGCCAAGGGTTTTTGTGATTAGGCTCATTGAGCCCGGTAGTGCGACATTACTCCAGCCAAAGAAGAACAGCATACCAACAAAAACAGCTATCCAGCTATTGAATGCAATGGCGATTGAATAGCCAAAAATTGCAAGTATGCTGAAAACCATAAATGCTTTTCTGCTGCCCAGATAATCCGATATATAACCGCCGGGCAAAGCCCACATAGCACCGAGGAAATTCTGCAGGAAACCGAATGCACCAATGATAAGAATAGATGCACCAAGCCCATCGAGATATTTGGGGATGAACCGCTCCCAGAGCTTTTCGCCGGTGTACATAAGTATGGTTAAGCCAAGCATAAGGATTATATTACGCTTTAAGCCAAGGTAATTAGCTGTTTTGGATAGTTTAGACTCCACCCGCAAAATTAACTTAAAGTAATATTAAATGTAAGGATTATCTTTTGGAGATGACATCTCTAAAATAAAAAGAGAGCATTTCTGCTCTCTTAATCTATTTGATTATTTGGACTGCAATAACTTCATTGAAGCAAGCACTGATACAGTCAGTGCACTCCAATAAAATCAGACTTTCTCTTCCACATAACTCTCAACCGGTTCGCATGAGCAAACAAAATTCCTGTCTCCATATGCATCATCAACTCTTGCAACAGCCGGCCAGAACTTGCTATCACGCAAGCCTGCAACAGGAAATGCAGCCTGCATGCGTGAGTACTTATGAGTCCAGCTATCTGATGCGATATCCAGTGCAGTATGGGGAGCGTTTTTAAGTAAATTATCTGCCATATCTGCTCTGCCTTCTTCAATATCTTTGATTTCATTGTGGATCGAGATCATCGCATCACAGAACCTATCCAGCTCATATTTTGATTCGCTTTCGGTAGGTTCTACCATCAATGTTCCGGGCACAGGAAAAGATACAGTGGGAGCGTGGAAGCCGTAATCCATAAGCCTCTTGGCAATATCTATTACTTCAACACCTGTGGTTCTCTTAAATTCGCGCGGGTCGAATATGAGTTCATGAGCAACGCGGTTCTTTGTACCGCTGTACAACACAGGATAGAATTTCTCAAGCCTTGCTTTGAGGTAATTTGCATTAAGTATTGCGATCCTTGTAGCTTCAGTCAAACCTTCGCCGCCCATCATCAATATGTAGGCATAGGAAATAAGTAGAATACTCGAGCTACCCCATGGTGCTGCTGAAATTGCATGAATTGCCTTTTCACCGCCTGTTTTAATTACCGGGTTGCCAGGCAAGAATGGTGCGAGGTGTTTTGCAACGGCTATTGGTCCCATTCCGGGGCCTCCGCCGCCATGCGGTATGCAGAATGTTTTATGCAGATTAATATGGCATACATCTGCCCCAATGCTGCCGGGGCTTGTTAGCCCGACCTGAGCATTCAGGTTAGCACCATCCATATAGACCTGCCCGCCGTTATCATGTATAATCCTGCAAATATCTTTAATGCTTTCCTCAAACACTCCGTGTGTTGAAGGATAAGTTATCATTAATGCCGAAAGTGAATCTTTATATTGCACAGCTTTGGCTTCAAGATCGGAAACATCAATATCGCCGTGCTCCATGGTCTTTACAACAACAACTTTCTGGCCTGCCATAACAGCGCTTGCGGGATTAGTACCATGTGCTGATGCAGGGATAAGCACAACGTTCCTGTGGCCTTCTCCTTTGGATTTATGGTACTCTCTGATAACCATTAGCCCTGCATACTCGCCCTGTGCACCGCTATTGGGCTGAAGTGAAACAGCAGGGAACCCTGATATCTTTGAAAGAGCATCTTCCAGTCCTTTGAAAATCTCAGTATAGCCTATTGCCTGTTCTCTTGGAACAAAAGGATGCAGCGAAGCAAATTCCGGCCAAGTTACGGGGATCATCTCTGTAGTAGCATTCAGTTTCATTGTACATGAACCAAGAGGGATCATTGATGCCGTTAGCGAGAGGTCTTTGCTTTCCAGTTTTTTCATGTATCGCAGCATCTCTGTTTCAGAGTGATAATCGCTGAATACCGGATGCAGCATGTATTTTGATTTCCTCTTAAGATTTTCGGTCAAACCTGAACCATTCACTGAAGCACTTGATGACTGACCGCCTCCGAAGATCTTCAGAAGTTTGTCAACGTCGGTTTCGGTAACTGTTTCATCAATTGAAATTCCAATGTACTTATCACCAAAATACCTAAGATTTATTTCTTCTGTTTCAAATTTCTTCTTTAGCTCAACAAGTCTCTCTTTTGAGCCGGTATCTATTTTCAATGTATCAAAGAAGTTCTTATTCAGCTGATCAAATCCAAGCTGTTTCAAACCACTATTAAGCGTTGAAGCTAAATATTGAGTACGCTCAGCAATTGCTTTTATACCATCAGGTCCGTGATAAACACCGTACATTCCAGCCATTATAGCCAAAAGTACCTGCGCAGTACAGATATTGCTTGTGGCTTTTTCACGCCTTATATGCTGTTCGCGAGTTTGAAGTGCCATTCTGTAAGCACGGTTCCCGTTCCTGTCAATGGAGACTCCAATTACTCTTCCGGGCATCAGTCTGCGAAATTCATCTTTGCAGGCAAAGTATGCAGCATGCGGCCCGCCATAACCCATTGGTACTCCGAATCTTTGAGTTGAACCAACAGCAATATCGGCACCCAATTCTCCCGGCGGTTTAAGCAGAGCAAGTCCCAGAAAGTCCGCTGCCATAACACAGTAAATACCCTTTTCATGTGCCTTTTCAAAAAGCTTTGAATAATCAACTATCTCACCATCGGCAGTTGGATACTGAACAAGTATTCCAAAAATTTCATCTGTTAATTCAATTGAATCTATATCACCAACAACAAGCTCAACTCCAATTGGTTCAGTTCTTGTCTTTAGTACATCAATTGTCTGGGGCAGACACTCATTTGATACATAGAACTTATTGGAATTTTTCTTTTCAGGCTTTCTGGCAGCAAATAAGACATGCATTGCTTCAGCAGCTGCAGTTCCTTCATCCAGCAATGATGCATTGGACACAGGAAGTTTTGTCAGATCAACAACCATTGTCTGGAAATTAAGCAGAGCCTCAAGCCTGCCTTGTGATATTTCTGCCTGATACGGGGTGTACTGTGTGTACCATCCCGGATTCTCCATTATATTGCGCAAAATTATTGCAGGAGTGTGAGTTCCATAATATCCAAGCCCAATGTAAGACCTGAATACTTTATTTTTTAATGCTATGCTCCGGAAATGAACAAGTAATTCCTGTTCAGTCATCCCTTTGCCGGTATTGAGATTTTCTGTTAATTGAATTGATGGCGGAACAGTTTCGTTTATAAGCTGGTCCAATGATGATACACCGGTGACTTTGAGCATTTCATTAACTTCCTGCTCTCCCGGCCCGATATGTCTGTTTACAAAATTATCCTGTTTGTTTAATAGAGGTGAGTTATTTGTGGTCACAGTTGTAGTTATTATTATTTATATATGCCATACAATATCTGCATTGCACGAAAGATCTGTTGTTTATATCAAGCGGTTTTTTTCTTTTTCTTAAGTCCCATTTTTTCGATAACATCAAGGTTCTTAAGAGCATTGCTTGCTGCTTCCTGTTCAGCCGTCTTTTTAGTTCTGCCTTTGCCAATACCAAGAGCCCTCTGGTTGATCTGGACTTCAACTGTAAATAGTTTGTTATGCTCAGGTCCTTCCTGGTTTATTACTTTATACTCCGGGATAAATTCTGTATTGGCCTGAGTATATTCAAGAAGTTTGCTCTTATAATTCTCATCAAACTGGTTGAGCCATTTCACATCAAGCTTTTTGAAGATCTGGTTATTCAGAAAGTCTTTTGCGGCATCATATCCCCTGTCAAGAAATATCGCTCCAATGAGAGCTTCGTAAGCATCCGAAAGTATTGTGTCGTAACCATCTTCAATAGATTTCAAAGCAGTAGGAGCGGCCAGCAAGAATAACTGAAGGTGGATCACTTTGGCCCGTTCTGCAAGGAATCTTTGGTTAACCAGTACAGACCGATACTTGGTAAGATCTCCTTCTTCAGATTCCGGGAAGTTCTTATAAAGATATTCTGCAACAACTGAATCGAGAACAGCGTCTCCAAGATATTCAAGCCTTTCGTTGGATGTGAACTTCGCGCCGTTAGTAGCCTTAGACTTAAGAAATGAGCGGTGAGTAAGAGCATTTATGAAAAAATTCTTATGAATGATCTGGTAATCAATATTTGCCTGGAATGCTTTAAAGTCAAAGGAGGCAATAGCAGAATAGATATCCTCTTCTTCTTTTCGCCTTCTTAAATAGGGAACGAATTTACTGAGGGTTTTTAATACACCAAACATTTTACGTTACTCTTCGTATTTTTTGAAAATCAATGCAGTGTTATGGCCGCCAAATCCAGAGTTATCGCTTAATACTGTTTTGATCTCTTTTTTAATTGCAGCATTGGGAACATAATTCAGATCACATTCAGGATCCGGTGTTTCGTAATTTATAGTTGGCGGCACAATGCCGTTCATAATTGTTAATACCGATGCAATAGATTCTACTGCGCCGGCAGCACCAAGCAAATGCCCTATCATAGATTTAATTGAATGAACAGGAATCTTGTATGCATGCTCTCCAAAAACGTTTTTAATTGCAGCTGTCTCATTCTTATCGTTATAAAAAGTTGACGTACCGTGCGCATTTATACAGTCAATATCAGCGGGCTTCATTCCTGCATCTTCAATAGCAATTCTCATAGCTTCTGCAACACCCTCTCCTTCCGGGGCAGGCTCGGTAATATGATGTGCATCAGCAGTAAGTCCTATACCTGCAATCTCACCATAGATCTTTGCACCTCTTGCTTTTGCAAACTCAAGTGACTCCAAAACCATCGTTGCGCCGCCTTCACCCATCACGAAGCCGTCTCTGTTTTTTTCAAAAGGGCGGGATGCTTTTTCAGGAGCCTCATTGCGAGTAGAAAGCGCCTTCATTGCATTAAAGCCGCCAACGCCCATTGGGCATATAACAGCTTCTGCTCCGCCTGTTACCATCACATCGGCATTGCCGCGCTGGATAAGCATAACGGAATCAGCAATGGAATGAGCCGAAGTTGTGCATGCAGAAATTGTTGCATAGTTAGGCCCTTTAAGCCCAAACCGCATTGAGATTCTTCCGGCAGCAATATCGGCAATCAGCATTGGAATGAAGAAAGGACTAATTCTATCCGGGTTACCGTCTTTATCATAAAGTTTTCTCTGTTCCTTATCATAGGTCCACATTCCGCCAATACCAGAGCCATATACAACTCCAACCCTGTAAGGATCGGTTTTTGTCATGTCAATTCCGGAGTCTTTGAATGCCATTTCTGAAGCAGCTAGTGCAAATTGTGTAAACGGGTCAACGCGTGTTGAAAGCTTTTTATCCATGTAATCGATGGGATCGAAACCTTTCACCTGGCAGGCAAACTTCGTCTTATAATGAGTAGTATCAAAATAAGTTATCGGGCCTGCGCCGCTTTTTCCGGCAATAAGATTATCCCAAAATTCATTTACAGTATTCCCGATAGGAGAAATAATGCCAAGTCCGGTAATTACAACACGCTTTTTCTGCATTGGAATAGTTAAGCGACTTTTGATTTCACATAATTGATTGCATCACCAACAGTCTGAATCTTTTCCTGGTCTTCATCCGGGATCTGGATACTGAATCGGTTTTCAAGCTCCATGATGAGTTCAACTGTATCAAGTGAATCAGCGCCTAAATCGTTAATAAACGATGCATTTGCTGTTACTTTTGATTCTTCAACGCCGAGTTTTTCAACAATGGCATCTTTGATTTGAGCCTCTACGTCAACTGACATTTATAATCCTCCTGTTGTGATTGAAATTTTTAGAATAATTACAAAAATACGAATAAAATAACTAATTTTAAAGGGGGTAGATATTCATCTCATATTAGCCAATTAGAGGATTTTATTACACCAAATGTTCACCAATAAATACAAATTAAGTTTAAAAAGTGATAAAATATCGATATTTTGCGGTAATGAAGATATTATCAATATTCATACTAACATTAATGACTACAATAGGCGCACAATCTCAGGACTTCTTTTATGCTGTTGCCACCGAACCAACTCCGGTGCTTAACTCTCCTGATTTTGAATCTGTATTTGGCGGTGCAGACGGGATGACAGTTAAAACCGATAATTCAGGTTTGATACGTGAAATGGAATTCATTGCACTACCGGGAACAGTATTTGAGCTGCTGGGCGAATTTGATCACGGTACACACAAAATTTTTAAGGTTGAGTGTAAGGAATATGAATACGGAACAGAATTATTTATCGATAGCCGCTTTGTTGAATTAAAAAAGACAAGACCGGGCGAAAGATTTGTTGCTCTGCCGAAGAAGGAAGATATTTACAGGGTTCTGGATAGAGTAGTTGGCAACCGTTACTGCTGGGGCGGAAATTATAATGACGGTATAAAAAAACTTGTAGAGCTATATCAACCCAAAGGAAATGTTTCTGAAAATTTGAAAAATGAATGGATGCTCACAGGCTGCGATTGTTCCGGATTAATGTATGAGGCAACTAATGGATTCACGCCACGCAACACGAGTAAACTTGTTAATTACGGCGAATCGGTTGAGATAGAGGGCTTGACAGCAGAAGAGATCGCTGCCAAATGCAAACCACTGGATATGATAGTATGGAACGGGCATGTTATTTATGTCTATGATGAGAAGACCTCTATTCAGAGCAGTCTTTCTAAGGGCGGCGTAATTAAGCTTGATCTGGTTGAAACATTGCAGGAAGTAATGAGTTCAAGGACTCCGGTGAATAATTTTGAAACATCGACAGGTTCAAGGTTTGTGATTCGGCGATGGTTCTCTGATAATTAAGAATTGCGATTTTGGAATTACGAATTGAATTATTGTTAACTGTGTTTTGCCTTTTTGACCCTGTTCATTATCGCAAGTCCAATCCCCTTTTCAGAAACCTTCTGACAGTAAATTATTTTCACTCCATTATCATCACACTCCCTGAAAAAGGAAAATAAATTCTTTGCATAATCTTCAATTGTTTTACATATTTTCACAACTTCAAATCTATTCAAGTACTTCTTATCCAATCCTATAAAAGCTTCTTTTTGCTTTTCTACTTTTGCCTCTTTGATGCTTTGCGAATCCGCAATCCTCAATCGGTAATCCGAAATCAATTTCACCTTCGCTTTCGGCGCGTAATGTCTGTACTTCTGCCCCGGACTCTTAATTCTGCCTGTACTTTTTCTAAATACAATCCTCTTATCAATTTTCTTTCGGAGCATTTCAAGAGTAACACTTCCTGGCCTTAATATCACCGGATATTTTCCTGTACAATCAATTACGGTTGATTCGAGTCCATACTTTGAAGCCGGTCCCACAAGAATACAGGAAATCTTTCCGCTAAGATCTTTCATTACATGCTGAAAGCTTGTTGGCGAGGGCGAGCCGGAAAAATTAGCAGATGGCGCGGCAATTGGCACTCCGCTTAGTTTGATTAGTTCTCTTGCGATCTTCGATGATGGCATTCTGATGGCAATTGTATCGAGCGAAGCAGTGACAATATCCGGAACGATCTCGTTTTTCTTAAGAATTACAGTCACCGGACCCGGGAAGAATTTTTTGATTATCTTCTTTGCCGAAGGAGTTATTTCTTTAGCTAAAATTCCAATATCTTTTTTTGAAGCGACATGTACAATTAAGGGATTATCAGCCGGTCTGCCTTTGATCTTAAATATCTTACTGACGGCTTTTTCATCAAATACATTTGCGCCGATTCCGTAAACGGTTTCTGTGGGGAATGCGACCAAATCACCCCTTTTAACATTATAAGCGGCGATCTTGATTGAATCAGTGAGTATTGTTCTCATATTATCTAAAATAACTTTAAAATCTCAAAGAATTAATCCAGTGAATTGTGCCAAATATGATATTAATGACATTCAAACATGACCAAAATCATATTAAATGATGACCGATAGTTGTTAAATTTGAATAGAAGAAAAACGAGTTAAACGCAAAAAAATGGAACGTAAAAAAGTAACAATAGATGGTAACGAAGCTGCGGCTTATGTAGCCTATAACCTGAATGAAGTTTGTGCAATCTACCCTATAACTCCATCATCAAACATGGGAGAACTTTGCGACCAATGGGCATCAGAAAAGAAGCCAAACATATGGGGAGTAATTCCCACAGTACAGGAAATGCAATCCGAAGGCGGCGCAGCGGGCGCAGTACACGGTGCACTGCAAAATGGAGCCCTAACAACAACTTTTACAGCATCACAGGGTCTTTTGTTAATGATTCCTAACATGTATAAGATTGCAGGTGAGCTTACTTCAACAGTATTTCACGTTACAGCAAGATCAATTGCTGCCCAGGCGTTATCAATATTCGGAGACCACTCTGACGTAATGGCAATCCGCCAGACCGGATTTGCAATGCTATGCTCGGCAAGTGTGCAGGAAGCTATGGACTTTGCATTAATTTCACAGGCAGCAACTTTGGAAAGCAGAATCCCGTTTTTGCATTTCTTTGACGGCTTCAGGACCTCTCATGAAGTTATGAAAATAGAGCAATTGACCTATGATGATATGAAGGCGATGATATCTGAAACTCATATACTAGAACATCGCAAACGCGCTTTGACACCGGATAATCCTTTCATGCGCGGCACGGCACAGAACCCGGATGTTTATTTCCAGGCAAGAGAAACAGTAAATACATTTTATGATATATGCCCGGGGATAGTGCAAAAGCAAATGGATAAATTTGCAACGATCACAGGAAGAAAATATAGATTGTTTGATTATTACGGCGCGCCTGATGCAGAGCGGGTTGTTATTATCATGGGTTCGGGTGCAGAAGCTGCAAAGGAAATGGTTGAGTGGCTTGTTGGCAAAGGCGAGAAGATCGGACTAGTAACAGTACGACTCTACAGGCCATTTTCTGCAGAACATTTTTTGAATGTACTGCCTGAAACAGTACGTAAGATCTCTGTTTTAGACAGAACAAAAGAACCGGGCTCAGGCGGAGAACCGCTTTATCTTGATATAACAAATGCAATTTCTGAATCATACAGTTCAGGCAAGCTTCACTTGAAAGCCTTCCCGAAAATCACAGGCGGCAGGTACGGGCTTTCTTCGAAGGAATTCACGCCTTCAATGGTTAAAGCCGTATATGATGAGATGAAGAACGATCAGCCGAAAAATCATTACACAATTGGAATAATTGACGATGTAACAAACACCAGTCTGGAATTTGATCCTGAACTATCAGTTGAAGCACCGGAAACTTTCCGCGGGAAGTTTTATGGACTTGGCGCAGATGGAACTGTTGGAGCGAATAAGAATTCAATAAAGATCATTGGCGAAGAAACTGATAATTATGCACAAGGATATTTTGTATATGATTCTAAGAAATCCGGTTCAATGACTACATCTCACTTAAGGTTTGGCCCCAAGCCGATTCACTCTACTTACCTTATCACAAAAGCTAATTTCATAGCCTGCCACCAGCCGGCATTTCTTGAAAAAATTGATATGCTGCAGGATGCTGAAGAAGGCGCAACATTTTTGCTGAATACACATCATTCAAGAGAAAAAATATGGGATACATTACCTGAAAAAGTTCAAAAAGATATTCTTGAGAAGAAACTGAAGTTATTTGTAATTGACGCGTATAGTGTAGCTGCGAAAACCGGAATGGGCCAGAGAATAAATTCGATAATGCAGACATGTTTCTTTGCGATCTCTAATATCCTTCCGCGCGAAGAAGCAATCGAGAAGATCAAGAAATCAATTGTTAAGACATACGGCAAAAAAGGCGAAGCAGTAGTGAAAATGAATTTTGATTCCGTTGATCAGACGCTTGCTAACCTGTTTGAAGTTGAGATTCCGAAAACAATTACAAGCACAAGAAAGATGAGGCCTGCAGTTGCAGCTGCCGCACCTGAATTTGTAAGGAAAGTAACTTCTATGATGATAGAAGGCAAAGGAGATAATATTCCGGTAAGTATGCTTCCGGTTGACGGCACTTATCCAACAGCAACTGCAATGTGGGAAAAGAGAAATATTGCTTTGGAAGTTCCGGTTTGGGATACAAACGTATGCATACAGTGCAACAAGTGCGCAATAGTCTGTCCGCATGCTGCAATAAGGCCAAAAGTCTTCCATGATGAAGATCTTAATGGAGTGCCCGAAGCTTTCAAATACACTAAATACCGCGGCAAGGAATATGGCGAAGGCTCTTTATACAGCCTCCAGGTGGCAGTTGAAGACTGCACCGGGTGCGGAATATGCGTTGAAGTTTGCCCTGCAAAGAACAAACAGGAAACAAAATTCAAAGCGATCAATATGGTCCCGGTTGCCGAAGAACTTCGTGAAAAAGAGAGCATTAATTTAGATTACTTCCTGAATTTACCAGAGGTAGATAGAACTAAAGTGAATACTTCGGCAGTAAAGGATTCACAATTCCTGCAGCCGCTGTTTGAATTTTCGGGGGCATGTTTGGGCTGCGGAGAGACTCCATATGTTAAGCTTGTAAGTCAATTATTTGGTGATAGGGCCGTTATTGCAAACGCAACAGGTTGTTCATCTATTTATGGCGGAAATCTGCCAACAACTCCGTGGACAAAAAACAAAGATGGCCGGGGGCCTGCCTGGAGTAATTCCCTATTCGAAGATAATTCAGAATTCGGGCTTGGCTACAGACTTGCAATAGATAAGCACAATGAACAGGCAAAGTTCCTGCTCAAAAAATTTGCTCCTCAAGTTGGCGATAAACTGACAGATGAGATACTAAATGCCGCACAGGAAGATGAATCCGGAATTTATGAACAGAGATTGAGAGTCGCAGAGATGAAGAAGAAACTTGAATCAATTGCGGAAAAAGGCGATGAAGTAAATAGTCTGTTATGGCTAAGCGATTACCTTGTGAAAAAATCAGTATGGATAATGGGCGGAGACGGCTGGGCATATGATATAGGTTTCGGCGGACTTGATCACGTACTTCTTTCAGGAAAAAATGTTAATTTGCTGGTTCTTGATACAGAAGTTTATTCAAATACAGGCGGCCAGACATCAAAATCAACACCAAGGGCTGCAGTTGCTAAATTTTCGGCTGCCGGAAAAACCACGGCAAAAAAAGACCTTGGAATGCTTGCGGTTAGTTATGGCAATGTTTATGTTGCAAGAGTTGCACTTGGCGCAAGCGATACGCAGACTCTGAAAGCGTTTATAGAGGCTGAGCGATATGACGGGCCCTCGCTCATAATAGCATACAGCCACTGTATTGCGCATGGTATAAATATGCGCACTGCAAATCAGAATCAAAAGGCAGCAGTTGAATCAGGCTACTGGCCGCTGTTCAGGTTTAACCCTGAGCTTTTGCTGAAAAATGAATCACCTTTTAAACTTGATTCAAAACCACCGAAAATAAAACTGCAGGATTACGCTTACCTGGAAACAAGGTATAAGATGCTGACAAAATCACACCCTGAGGAAGCAAAGCTTCTAATGGCCGAGGCGCAGAATGATGTAACGAAAAGATGGAAGATGTATGAAGATCTTTCTGCGGATTACGAAAAAACAATTGTGAAGAATTAGGATAAGTATAATAAAATTATTAGATTCCCGCATTCGCGTGAATAACAGAAAAGAATAATGGCAAACATAGATCTCTCAACACACTACCTGGGAATGAACTTGAAGAACCCTATAGTTCCTTCAGCTTCTCCCCTATCACGCGACCTTGGCAATGTTAAAAAAATGGAAGATGCAGGCGCATCGGCAGTGGTGATGTATTCGCTGTTTGAAGAACAGATCACACACGAAATGCTTGAGCTGTATCATCATACTTCATATCACGAAGATACAAATCCGGAGGCGCTAACTTACTTCCCTGAGCAGGATTATATCCTTGGGCCGGAAGAATACCTGGATCATCTTCATAATATCAAAAAAAGCGTCAACATACCGGTAATT